>NZ_JBEXDG010000045.1:0-91615 GCF_040605635.1 Dactylosporangium sp. NPDC005555 | reverse complement strand
TGACGGAGATCACCTGACCGCCCACCAGGAATTCCGGTGTCCGCGAGCCGGGACTCAACTGTCCGTCAGCAAGGATTTTTCACTGTCCGCTAGCACCGACCGCCTCGGACGGGAACATGCGGCGTGCTGGAGGAGTTCCGGCGGCGCATACCAGTACCTGCCGGTCAGCGGCAAGGCGGCGCCGCGCCCTGCACCTGACGGCGGGGGTCAGAGGTTGTCGCCGCCGGAGCCTTCAGCACTCCCGTTCCGCGCCCGCGGGCTGGACGGCGGTGTTCTGTCCGTTCCCGGAGCTGGCACCGGAGACCACGGCGATCCGCATGGTTGACGCACCTGTTCGTTCGTCGCGCGGTCCGTTGACGGGGTGAGAGGTGTGCCCCGTCGGAGGGTGTGCCTTGCGGTTACGTGCGCTGGGCCGGTACTCGGTATGCGGTCCCATTGGCCGGCAAGCCGCTGGCGGAGGCGGGCAGTGATGTGCGGGGTCTGCGGCAGTAGTAGACGAATGCGGGTGGCAGGTTGGTCCACACCGTCCGGCTGAGCACGACCTCTTCGAACCGTGAGCGCAGCACGCGCCGGAGCCGCCGGGCCGGCGGCGCCCACCGCGTGTGCGTGTAGGCGAAGGTGGTGAACGCGCCGTTCGGGGCTAGGCTGTCGACGACAGCGTCAAGCAGGTCGTCCTGACGCCCCGGCGCGAACGCCGCCCATGGCAGCCCGCTGACGATCACGTCCGCATGGTCGTGACCGTGCTGCGTCAGTACGTCGCGCAGGCCGCGGGCGTCGGTGACTGCGACGTCGACCTGGGGATAGCGGGCGGCCAGGCGGTCGGCGAAGCGGGCGTTGATTTCGATGGCCAGGTGCCGGCCGCGGCCGGCGAGCCGATGCTGGATCGCTGCCGTGAATGCTCCCATGCCGGGGCCGAGTTCCACGACCAGCGGGGCGCCGGTGCGTGGCACGGTCGCGGTGACCACGTCGGCCAGCTGTTTGCCGCTGGGGGTGACGGCGGCGACGGTGAACGGTGCTCGGAGAAATTCGCGCAGGAACGCGGCACGGTCGTCGCTGTTCGACACCGGTGACGGCGTGCTGATCGTCTCGGGTTTGGTGCTGGCGAGGGTGGTCATGATGTGGTGTGCCTTCCGGAAGCGTCGGGCTGGCTGGTGGAGAGCGAGGTCAGCACGCGGGTGAGCCAGTTGTTTCGGATGCGGCGGGCGGCCCCGCAGACGCGGGTGTGGGGTGGAGGGCGTCGAAGTCGCCGAGCATGGGCAGATCGGCTCCCCCAGGTGCCCGTGGCTGCGGCGGACGCTCAGAATGTGGGCTTGCCACCGACGGGAACCGCGTCGGTGTACTGCGACTCGCCCGCCAGCAGCGGCTGGAGCTTGGCGACGAACGCCTGCGCCTCCTCGGCCGCGAAGAACCTGGTGTGGGCATCCTGGCTGGTCCAGCCCTCGGCGACGGAAACGACGTCCGGGTTACCGTCGGAACGACTGACCAGGAAAACGATGCAGTCCTCGTTCGGCAGGGACGGCGCGTCGAGCAGCAATGCGACGAGTTCGCCACCCCTGCCCTGCTGCGCGGTCATGATGGCGTGAAAGCCGTGATTGACAGTCATAGCGATCCTTCTCTTGGCTCCTGCGGCGCTCACTTGATGTCGGCGGCGCCGGTTCGCTTGTGGCGTGGTCCACTCTTCGGTGTGGCCCGGTCGCGCTCATCAGTCATCCGTCTGCGACTTCGCGGGTTGCTGCGGCCGGCGACTTAGCGGGCTGACGGCATCACCGGCGGCGGCCGGGCCGATCTTCCGTTGGCCGGCCGGCGCGCAAGGGCCGAGCCGGTCCGTCCGCACGACCGAGGTGGGACGGGGCGCGGGCATCCACGGGCGGTTTGTTGCGGCGGCGTTAGGTCGTTTAACAGATGTACGGCGGCGACCAACGTTCGACCATCGAGTACATGACGAGGCCAGCCGGGCGCGGACCCACCGCATCGCCGCCATCCGTGCTCCGCATGCGCGAGGTCCGCGACCGGGCCCTGTTCGACCGGGACGACGGGCCGGTGACCCCGTCGAACCGCGCCGACCTTGTGGCAGTGGCGCAGCTGCTGAACGTGCTACTGGCGACTCTGGTCGTGTCGTCGTTGCAGTACGAGCAGCACGCCCTGCTCGTCCGCGCGCCGTCGGACCGGACGATCGCGGACTTCCTCTATGCCTGCGCCGACCGTGACCGCGACGGTGCGCGGCTGCTCGCGGCGCGGATCCAGCAGCTAGGGTTCGCCGCCGACCACGATCCGCAGCACCTGGCCGCCCGCTCACGGGTCGCATTCCAAACGTTCCCCGACGGGGACCTTGCCGGCATCGTGGCCCAGGATCTGGTCGGGGCGCGGATCCTCGTCCAGACGTTGCAGGAGGCGGTGCGCTGGATCAGCGACGACGATCCCACCACCCGGCGGCTGCTGGAGCGGCTGCTCGAGAACAAGGAAGCACAGGCCGCCGAGCTCGGTGCGCCCTCCTCCGCCGCCCGCCGGCCGCAGACAGCTACCGGGGATCAGCGCCCGACGACAGCGCATCCCTGAGCCCGGCGCGTGACGCCACGCCGAGTTTCGGAAAGATCCGGTACAGGTGCGCGCCCACGGTGCGGTGCGAGAGGTACAGGCGCTCGGCGATCTGCTTATTGGTCAGACCGCTGGCCGCCAGCTGAGCGATCTGGAGCTCCTGCACGGTCAGGTCGGCCGGCGCACCCGACGGTACGTCGGTGAGCCGGTACTTGGTGGCCCGTAGCTCGGTGTGGGTGCGTTCGAGCCACGGCACGGCGGCCATGGCAGCGAATCCGTCGCGCGCAGCAAGAAGGTGCTGGCGGGCCTGCGACGTCGACCTGGTCCGGCGCAGTTTCTCGCCGAGGGCGAGCCGGACCCGGGATGCCTCGAACAGCCACCGGTCCGCTGTGGGACTTGCCAGCAGCGCCTCCAGGCGGGTCGTCGCCGCGTCGTCGTCCAGGACGAGGAACCGCGCCCCGGCTTCGATGAGCGTCATCCGGGTCGACAATGCGGCGACGTCGGCGGCCCGCATCGCTTCGACGTGCGCCTTGGCCTCGGCCGTCCGCCCGGTCCGGACCGCTGCCTCGATCAGGTCGAACATCACCCAGGTGCAGTGCGGCACGTGCGAGGCGAGCACACCGGGCGGGCTCATCGCGGCGGCATGGCGGAAGGCGGCGTCCCAGTTGCCCTGGCCCAGGGCTGCCAGCGTACGCGGATGGTGGGCGAACAGGGCGGCGGCCGACACCCCGCGGGGAAGCGCCCAGTGGGTCATCTCGTCGGCGAGGGCGTACGCCTCGTCGAAGCGACCCCGGCCGGCGGCGATGATCGCCCGGTTGTACAGGAAGTACCACCTGAAGAACGAGAAGCCGCTGGTGTCGCAGACCCGCTGTCCCTCCAGCGCGAGCTGTTCGGCCTCGTCCCAGCGGCCGACAAGGTAGTCGTCCAGGCACAGGTGCATGAGGGCGCCGAGATGCCGGCGGGGTGGTCCGCCGTCCCGCCCCTGCCGGACCAGCCGCCAGGACGACTCGCGGCAGTCGCCCAGGCGGTCCAGGTATACCGACGCCGTGCCGATCCGCATGATGCGGGTGGGGTCGGCTTCGTCCGGCAATGAGTCGAGGATCCCGTCGATCTGCGGCAGCGCCGACACACCGGTGCGCACAGGGTCGGCAAAGGTCCGGCTCGCCAGCGTGAGGACGTCGGGCGGCCGCGGCTGCAGCCTGCCCAGCGCCTGGTAGAACGGCTCCCAGTACTCGGGGGCGCTGCCGTACCAGCACAGCAGCAGCAACGTGTGCATGGCCTCGATCAGCGCTGGGTCCTGAGCCTGATATCCGTGGTTGCCGGTCTCGATGGCGCCGACGAGGAGGCGGTGTGCGGTGTTCACGTCGGCGTCGCCGTCGAGCATCAGGAAGGCGGCCGCGTTGGCCGCGTGCAGCGAACCGGCGGCGTCCGGCGCCGCTCGGCGCGCATCGGTCAGCAGCGTCTGTGCGTCGACGACGGCGCCGCTGGCCTCAGCGCCGATGTACGCGGCCTCGGCGAGCCGCCGGCCCCGGCCGGCGCTCGTCGCGCTCAGCTCGCCGGCACGGATCAGCGCCGCGACCGCGGCGAACGCGTCCCCACGAAGCATGACGCGATGTGCCGCCTCCTCGAGCAGTACCGCCACCGCCTCGTCCGGGCCGATAGCGGCGGCAGCCAGGTGCCAGGCGCGGCGTTCCTGGTCACCGTGCAGTGCGCCGGCGAGGGCGATGTGCGCGCTGCGGCGCTCCTCGTGCGTCGACATCGCCACGATCGCTGATCGGATCAACGGGTGCCGGAACGCGACCCGGGCTGTGGCGTCGTCCACGCGGACCAGCTGCATCCGCTCCGCTGGGGCGAGGTCGGCGAGGCCGAACCCTTCCTCGAGAACGGCCCGCAGGACCCGGATGTCGCCGGTGCCCTCGAAGGTGGCGAGCAGCAGCAGCCGGCGGGTCGGCTCGGGCAGGTCGGCGATGCGTGCCGCGAACATCGCCTGCAACCGATCACTGAGCGGCACCACCTCCGGCTGTGCCGCCGTACGGTGGATGGCACCTACCAACGTCGACGGCAACTCCATCAACGCCAGTGGATTGCCCTGCGCGAGGTCGAGCAGCCGCTGCCGGACCCGAGCCGGCAACCGCGGAAAAGTGCCGTCGACCAACTGCCCGGCCGCCTCGTCGTCGAGCGGCTGAACAACCATCTCGGCCAGTCCCCGCGGATCCAGAAAGCTTGCTGTCCCCGTTCTGGCCGACGCCAGCAGCGCAGCCCGGCAATCCTCCAGGCGGCGGGCGATGAAGCCGAGCACGACGGCACTTGCCCGGTCGATCCACTGGATGTCGTCGACGAGCAGGAGCACCGGCGCTTCACCCGCCACCGCCTTGACCAGCAGCAGAGCGGCGTTGCAGACGAGTAGCGCGTCCGGCGGCGGGCCGGCGCCGAAGCCGAGTGCCACCGCCAACGCCTCCCGCGGACCAGTGGGCAGGCGCTCAAGGTCGGCGAGGACCGGCAGCAGCAACTGGTTGAGACACGAGTAGCTGACGTCGGCCTCGAACTCGGACCCGGACGCCCGCAGCACCCGCATCGCCGAGTCGAGACCGAGCGTCGCGACGGCGGCCATCAGCGAGGACTTGCCGACGCCGGGTTCGCCCCGGATCAGCCGTGCGGCTCCGCGCTCCCGCGCGCTGGCCAGGAAGGCGCTGAGCTGTTCAAGCTCGGCGCGGCGGCCGAAGAGTTCGATGGTCGCCACCTGCCTCACGGCGCCGGGCGCGGTGTCCTACGGCCATCCCCGGTCGACTGGTGAGCAGCCTCGTCGAAGGACACCACCCGGGGTCCGTCGAGCAGAACCGTGCAGGCCCTGTCGTCGGTCATCGTGCTTCCTCTCGCCACCGTCGGACGACGTGTGGCACTCCCACTCTCGACGCCACGCGCACCTCGAACCCACATGAAACCAGCCCAAGACCCAGAGTTGCTTGCCCAAAAGTCGCGAAGCTTAGCTTGATCCTGCCCGATCCGACCGTGGCCCCGGCCCGCATCTTGCCTGGCGCTGGCCGACGCATGTTGCAGCGGTTTTAATCACACATATGGCCCTCGACGAGCTCCGCAGCCTGCTTGCCCGCCACGTCCGGCCCGACCTGACGACCGGCATCGACGACGTCCTCATCTTCAAGGCCGACCGGCCGTACCCGCCGACGCCGGCCATCTACGGCCGGGTACTCGCCGTAGTCGCCCAGGGCACCAAACGGCTGGCGCTCGGTGATCGCGTCTACCACTACCGTGCCGGGCAGTACCTCATCTCGTCTGTCGACCTGCCCGTGAGCGGTCATTTCATCGAGGCCAGTCCGGACCGTCCCGGTCTCGGAGTCGGGCTGAACCTCGACCCGATCGCCGTTGCCGACGTGCTGCTCCAGGTGGCCCCGGGCGACCTGCCTGATGCTGGCGACGACCCACCGGCCGGCCTCGCCGTCGGCCCTGCGTCCACCGAGCTCCTCGACGCCGTCGTCCGGCTCGTGCGCCTGCTCGACCAGCCACGTGACATCCCGGTACTCGCGCCGTTGGTCAAACGTGAGATCCTCTGGCGGCTCATCACTGGCGACCAAGGTGCGATGGTCCGTCAGTTCGGTCTGCCCGACAGCAGCCTCAGCCATATTGCCCGTGCCGTGCGCTGGATCCGTGACAACTACATGCGGCGCTTCCTCGTCGAGGAGGTGGCACAACAGGCAGGTCTGAGCGTCTCGGCCTTCCATCGCAGCTTCTATGCCGTAACTGCGATGAGCCCGATCCAGTTCCAGAAACAGATCCGGCTCCAGCACGCCCGGCTCCAACTCGCCGCGGACGCCAATGACATCGCCGGCATCAGCCGCCGCGTCGGCTATGGCAGCTTTTCGCAGTTCAGCCGCGAGTACCGTCGCCAGTTCGGCGCCGCGCCAAGCCAGGACGCCACACGTCTGCGCACCGCTGGCCAGACCACGCCCTGACAGCGATGCTGCGGAATCACTGAACGCTTTCCGCGTTCCTGAGCATGGCGAGCTTGTCCGGGTTGTCAGGCATCGCGGGCGACCCTGTCCACCAGCGCGGCGTAGCTTCCCAGCGCCACGAACTCGGGCAGCGTGAGGTCGCTGCCGTGGCGCTGCCGCAGGACGGTGACCAGCCGCAGGGCGCGCAACGAGTCCCCGCCGGCGGCCAGGAAGTCGGTGGCCGGGTCGCGCGGCGCGGCCCCGAGCACCTCCTGCCAGGCCGCCGCCACCCGGGGCGCCCACCGGGCCCGCGCGTCGTCGTCGGCCGCCGGTCCGCGGGTGGCCACGGCCGGCAGCGGCGCGGTCGGGCCGGCCGCCAGCAGCCGGCGGAAGCCGTCGGCGAAGGTGCCCACCCGGTCCGCGGTGACGTGCCGGTGGTCGTACTGGACGGTGAGGGCGAGGCGGCCGGTGCCGGCGTCCAGTTCGGCGTCGACGGCGAGGCTGAACGCCACGTCCACGGTGATGCCCCGGCTGTCGACGATGCGGCTGCCGCCGTCGGCCGGCCCGTTCGGGAAGTGGGTCCAGTTGAAGAAGTGATCGAACCGGGGGCCGGCCCCACCGGTGCGGACGATCTCGGCGAGCGGGAAGCGGTGGTGTCCCATCAGCTCCCGCTCGACCCGCCACACCTCGGCGGCCAGCTCGGCCAGGGACCGGGTGCCCAGCTCCACGCTCACCGGCAGGGTGTTGAGGAACAGTCCGAGGGTGGCGTCGCTGCCGTCCCCCTCCGGCCGGCCGCCGACCACCAGGCCGCTGACCACGTCGTCCCGGCCGGAGAGTTCGCCGATCAGCCGCAGGTGGATGGCGAGCAGCCAGGACTTGATCGGCACCCCGGCGGTCCGGGCCGCCTCGGTGACCGCGTCGGTCGTGCCCTCCTCGAGCGGCACCCGCTGGGTGGTGGTGGTCCGCGGGTCCGGCCCGCCGAGCAGCAGCGGCGGCACCGCGCCGGGGCCGTCGAGCCAGAACCGGCGGGTGACCGGGTCGGCGAGGGCGCGCCGCTCGGCCGCCACGTACTCCCGGAACGGCAGGCCGGGGCGGGCCGGGCGGGCTGTGCCGCCCCGCTCCCGGTCGTACGCGGCGAGCAGGCCGGTGAGGAACAGGTGCAGGCTCCAGCCGTCGAGGACGGCGTGGTGCTCGGCGACGATCAGGGTGAACGTGTCGGCGTCCTCGCGGACGGCGTGCAGCCGCAGCAGCGGCGGGCGGGCCCAGTCGAAGGGGCGCACCCGCTCCTGCGCCACCAGCTCGTCGACCCGCGCCCGGCGGGCTTGCGGGTCGGCGTCGGCCAGGTCCGTCACCGGCACCTCGACCGGCACGTCCGCGTGCACGAGCTGCAACGGCTCGGAGTATGCGCCCAGCGCGAAACCGGTCCGCAGCACCGGGCCGGCGGCCACCAGACCCGCCAGCGCGCGACGCAGCGCCGCCGCGTCCAGGGGCGCGGCGATCCGGTGCGCGGTGACGTTGTGGTACATCGCCGGGTCGCCGGTCAGCTCGCAGTGGTAGACCATGCCCTGCTGCAGTGCGGTCATCGGGTACGCGTCGGCGAGCCCGGCGGGCAGCAGCACCCGGTCGGCGGCGGCGACCAGCGCGAAGCGCGCGGACTGCTCCGCCGCGGCGGCCGGGGTGGCCGGGATGGTCGGGGTGGCCCCGGCGAGGGTGATCTGCCCGTGCGTGACGAGCTCCCGGATCGACTGGTACGTGAAGATGTCGCTGAGCCGGAAGGACAGCCCCCGCTTGTTCGCCGCGACCTGCATCTGAATGCTGCGGATGGAGTCGCCGCCGAGGGTGAAGAAGCTGTCGGTCACGCCGACGGTCGCCGCCCCGAGGACCTCGCGCCACGCCTCGACCAGGATCTCCTCGGCCCGGTTGGCGGGCGACACCGCCGCGCTGTCGCGGGGCCGGTCGAGGCGGGGCGCGGGCAGCGCCGACCGGTCGAGCTTGCCGTTGCGGGTCAGGGGCAGCTCGTCGAGGAGCACCACCGCGGCTGGGACCAGGTGGGCCGGGAGCCGGTCGGCCAGCCAGCCGGTCAAGCGCTCCTCCAGCGGGCGGGCTGCCGGCCCGGCCGGGACGACCACCGTCTGGCGTGCGTCGGCGGCGTACTCCGGACGCACGGCGTGCAGGGTGTGCCGATCGGTGCCGACGAGCAGGTCGTCCTGTCGGGTGACGACGTCGAAGCCGCGCTTCTCGAAGAACGCGATCAGCTCGTCCAGCCGGCCCTCGGTGTCGGTGCCGACCGCGTCGTGCACCTCCATGGCGACCTGCGCGACCAGCGGCCAGTGCCGTTCCTCCACCCCGGCGAGCACGTCCGCCTCAGCGCGCTGCACGTCGATCTTCAGCAGATCGATCCGCTCCAGGGCGAGCTCGTCGAGGACGGCCGACAGCGGCCGGACCGGCACGGTGAGCTCCTGGCCGGCGAAGCGGTCCGCGAGCAGTTCGTCGACCCGGTCGAGCAGGACGTCCCGCTCGTTCGCGCCGGCGTCCCGTTCGTTGGCGAGGTACCGCTTGATGACCGCCACCTCGGCGTCCGGGTCGGCGTACACGGCGTGGCCGGACATCATCGAGTAGCCCGGGTAGTAGGTGAAGGACACCTCCCCGGCCGCCCGGGACAGCCCGAACCCGTGCGCTGTGGCCGGTACGCCGAACTCGGCGACGTTGCGCCGCAGCACGTCGGTCACCGACGGCACCGGCTCGAACGCGTGGATGGTCGCGTCCGGGCAGACGCTGTGGACGAAGAGCGAGAACATGCCGATGTTCGCGCCCACGTCGAGCACGGTCGCCCCGGGCAGCAGCACGATGCCGTCGCGCAGGTAGACCTGCTGGACGAAGATCTCGTCGTACAGGTAGCGGGTCTCGTGCGGGTTGATCCCGGCGATCCGCTCGAGGTCAACGGCCACCGCCCGGCTCCCCGGCCGGACGTAGGCGACGAGCCGGTCGCCGTGCCCGTCGTCGTCGCGGGCCACCACGGCGGCGTCGGCGACCTCCGGGTGCTCGCGCAGGACCGCGGCGACCTCGCCGGGCTCCACCCGGAAGCCATGGATCTTCACCTGGTCGTCCAGGCGGCCCAGGTAGCGCAGCCGAAGGTCGGCGTCGAAGCGGACCCGGTCGCCGGTGCGGTACACCCGTTCGGTGCGGCCGGACGGCAGGGCCACCGGCACGAACCGCCGCGCGGTGGTCTCCGGGTCGCCCAGATACCCGTCGGCGAGCTGCGGCCCGCTGACGCAGAGTTCCCCGGCCACGCCCGGCGGCACCGGCCGCAGCCGCTCGTCGAGCACCCAGACCGCGACGCCGGGCAGCGGCCGGCCGATGGTCGGGGCGTCCCCGGCGCGCACCTGCGCCGCGCTGGTGTCCACCGTGCATTCGGTCGGGCCGTACAGGTTGACCGCGCGGACGCCGGGCAGCGCCGCCACCGTCTCCCACAGGTCCGGCGGAATGGCCTCCCCACCGAGCAGCAGCAGGCCGGGCAGCCGGGTGTCACCCGCGCCGGCGAGCAGGATGCGCAGCTGGGAGGGAGTCAGGTCGAGCACGTCGACGTCGTGGTCGGCCAGCGCGGCGGCCAGCGCCGCCCCGTCCCGGCGGATCTGCTCGGGCACCAGGTACAGGCTGCGTCCGTGGCCGAGCTGCACGAGCTGCTTCACCGAGGCGTCGAAGGTGAGGGGGGCGTTCACCGCCACCCGCAGCCCCGGGCGGCTGTCCGCGTACACGGTCCGCTCCAGGGCGTCGGCCAGGTGCGCGGCGGCGCCGTGCGACACCTGCACCGGGCGGGGCGTGCCGGTGGAGCCGGAGGTGAAGATCACGTACGCCGGGTCGGCCGGGGCCGGCACCGCGGCGGGCGACCGGCCACCGGCCGCGACCAGCTCGTCGACCGTCACGGTGGACGGGCCGCCGACACCGACGACGACCTCCGCGCCGACCGCGCGGACCTGGGCGGCGAGGCGCTGCGCCGGGGCGTCCGGGGCCAGCGGGACGAACACCGCCCCGGCCCGCAGGACGCCGAGGAACGCCACGACGGTGTCCCTGGACCGGGTGGCCAGCACCCCGACCGGGGCGCCGGACAGTCCCCGCGCGGCCAGCGCGCCGGCCACCCGCGCGGCCCGTTCGCTCAGTTCACCGACGGTGTACGCGCCGTCGGCGGCGACCACCGCCGCGGCGTCCTGGTCGGTGCCGGCGAGGCCCGCGTCGAGCAGGTCGACGAGGGTACGCCCCGGCGCCTCGGACGTGGTCCCGGCCGCGTCGGCCAGCCAGCGGGCCTCCCCGTCGCTGAGCACGGCCGGCGGGACGCCCTCGGTGAGCGCTGCGGGCAGCGTCCGCAGGATCGCCAGCAGCGTGTCGAGCAGCCACTGCCCACCGACCACCCGCAGGGTGACCTGGTCGCCGTCGGTCAGCGCGGTGAGCTGTGGACCGGCGGCCGGCGGCGGGTCGGCGACCTCCACCGCGACGCCGTCGAGGCCGGCCACGGTGGCCGGGTCCACGGCGGGCGGCGCCGCGAACCCGGCGACGGCCGCCGACTGCTCGGACTGCTCGTTCACCGGTTCGACCAGGTGGAACGTGTCGTCGGCGGCGACCTCGGCGGCGCGGACGTGGGTCAGCAGGTCGGCGGGGGCGGCAGGCAGCGGCAGGGCCAGCCGGAGCGGGCCGTAGCCGCCCAGCGGGCCGACCACCTCGGCGGTGCCGGCGGCCTGGCGGCCGTCGCTCCACCGGGCCAGCACCAGGTCCGCCTGGTCGGCCCCGTCCGGTGCCTCGGCCCGGCGGGAGACCGCGAGGGCCCAGGCGGCGAGGAGCACGGTGGCCGGCTCGACACCCGCGGGCCGGGCGGCGTCGGCGAGGGCGGCGGCGGGCACGGTCGCGGTGACCACCGCGCTCGGGTCGTCCCCGTGCGGGGTGACCAGCCGCGCGGCCGGGACGGTGGGCGCGGGCGCCGGGGCCTGCTCCCGCTCCTCGAACTGCCACTCGGCGACGTCGAGGAACTGCAGCGCCTCGGGGTCGTCCGGCAGCGCCTCACCGGCGTAGGCCCGGGCCAGGTCGGCGAGGACCAGGCGCAGGCTGGCCGGGTCGGCGATCAACGGGATTGCGGTCAGCTCCAGGGCGTCGTCGGTGAGCGTGACCGACAGGTCGCCCTGCGCGCCGACCACCACGATGCGGCTGTCGTCCACGTCCTGCAACGGCACCCGCAGGCCGGGGTGGTGCACCAGGGTCAGCCGCAGCGCCTCGTGCCGGGCCACCACCGTGTCGACGGCGGCCTGCAACCGCACCCGGTCCAGCGGCCGGTGCAGCCGGACCCGGGCCCGGACCAGGTCCTGCTTCCCCGACCAGGCCAGCCGCTGGATCGGCGACAGACGGTATCCGTTCACAGCACACTCCGGTTGACGTAGAGGTCGGACATGGCGACGAGGATCTGCCGGTCGCCGCTGAAGGGTTCCCGCCCGTGGGTGGCCAGGAAGTTGTCCACGACCAGCACGTCGCCGCGCTGCCAGGGCACCGAGACGGCATGCTGCCGGTACAGCTCGCGGATGCCGGTGACCACCTCGTCGGGGATCGGCTCGCCGTCGCCGTAGTACGCGTTGCGGGGCAGCCCTTCCGGGCCGTACTCGCGTAGCAGCGCGCCGGACACCTCCGCCGGCATGTTGGACACGTGGAACAGGTGGGCGTGGTTGAACCAGACCGTCTCCCCCGTACGCGGATGGGTGGCGACCGCCTGCCGCCGGGCCCGGGTGCGCAGCCCGTCCCCACCCAGCCAGGTGAACTCGGTCGCCGAGGCGGCGCAGTACGCCTCCACCTCGGCCCGGTCGGTGGTCTGGAACGCTTCCTGCCAGGGCAGGTCCAGGTGCGGGCCGTAGTTGCGCACGTAGCGGACGCCGGAGCGCAGGAACCGCTCCCGCACGTCGGCGGGGATCAGCGGCATGATGACCCGCTCGCTGGCCAGCGGGGTGGCCCCGCCGCTGCCGGTGGCCGGCTGCGCGCACCAGAAGTAGAGGTAGGTGGGCCAGTTGTGCGAGTAGGACATCTCGTGGTGCAGCGGGATCCACTGCTCGGCGTTGAACTCGGTGGAGGTGAACACCCGGTCGGCGACCTCGTGGCGGGGGGCGGCCCGCTCCAGGTAGCCGAGCAGGTCCGGGCTGACCGCCCGGGCGGCGTGGCTGAAGTCGTCGGCGGTGCCCACCTCGAAGCCGCGGAAGAACACCGCGCCGTAGCGGTCCAGGTCCCGCAGCAGTTCCTCGCCCTGGCCGGCGAGCCAGGCGGCCAGGTCGAGGTCGGGGACGGTGGCCTCCGTGAGCAGCACGAACTTGTCGTCCACGAGCACCCGCCGGGACACCGGCGAGGTGACCGTGCCGGTTCCGCGCCGGCGCGGCGCCGGCCCGCTCACGCCGCCTCCGCTGCGCTCCGGCAGCGCTCGCCCGCGCTGCGCCCCATGGTGAGCGGCCCCTCCGCTCCGCTCCGGCCCGCTCACGGCCGGTCTCCCGTCGTGGTCGGCGTCGCGCCGGCGCGCAGCGCCTCGGTCAGCTCGGGCGCGGCGACCGGGTCGGACATCGCGGTGAGGATCCGCCGGGGCGGGGTGAACGGCTCCCGGGCGTGCGCGGCGAGCATGTTCTCCACCAGCAGCACGTCGCCGCGCTGCCAGTCGAAGGAGCGGGTCTCGGCGGCGTACGCCGCCCGCAGCTCGGCCAGCACCTCGTCGGGGATGGGCGTGCCGTCCCCGTACGCGGTCTGGTAGGGCAGGTCCTCCTCGCCGAGGGCGGCCCGCAGGCCGGCGCTGACGTCGTCGGGTAGGGACGTGACGTGGAAGAACAGCGCGTGGTTGAACCAGGTCGGCTCCCCGGTGACCGGGTGGCGGCGCACCGCCGGGCGGACCTGCCGGGTGCGCAGCTGCCGGTCGCTGACCCATTCCACGTCGATCAGCGCCCGGGCGCAGTACGCCTCGACGTCCTCGCGTCGTTCGGTCTGGAACGCGGTCTGCCAGGAGAGGCTGATGCCGGGCAGGTAGTTGCGCCGGTAGAGCACCCCGCGCTGCTCGAACTCGGCGACGGTCTCCGGGCGGAGCCTGGCGAGCACCCGGCGGCTGTCGGCCAGCGGGGTGCGCCCGCCGGCGGCCGGCGCCACCTCGCAGTGGAACACGATGCGCGTCGGCCAGTTCACCGTGTACGACTGCTCGTTGTGCAGCACGATCGGCTGGTCGGCGGGGTGCTCGGTGGAGGTGTACACCCCCTCGGTGACCTTGCTGCGCGGTGAGGAGCGTTCGCCGTAGGAGAGCACGTCGTCGGAGAGGGCGGCCATCACGGTGCGGAAGTCGGCGGCGCCGGCCACGGCGAAGCCGCGGAACAGCACGGCTCCGGCGCGGCGGGCCAGCTCGTCGACCTCGTCGCGGTGGCCGGCCAGCCAGCCGGCCAGGTCGACGTCGGGCACGCCGGCCTGCACCAGCGCCGGTAGCGGGCCGCCGGGCCAGTCGGGGCGCACGTCCACCAGGTTCCGTTCGCGGCCGCGACGGGGGATGGTCCGCGCGACCCGGGTCTGCTCACTCATGTTTCGCTCCAGAGGTGTCGGCGAGGTCGGCAAGACTGCGCCGGGGGTCGGCGGCGGCGGTACGCAGCAGCGCGGTGAGGCGGCGGTGCCACGCGACCACGCCGTCGTGGTCGAACAGGTCGGTGCGGTAGGTCCAGAGCGCCTCCAGCCCGTCCCGCCGCTCGTCGAGCCAGAGGGTCAGGTCGAGCCGGGCGGTGTCCGGGGTCAGTTCCACGCCGGTGAACTCCCCGGCCGCGCCGCGGTGCCGGGCCGGCGGGGCGTTCTGCACGCCGAAGGCGACCTGCACCAGCGGGTTGCGGTGCGGCCGGCGGGTGGGCCGCAGCCGCTCCACCAGCAGATCGAAGGGGACGTCCTGGTGGGCCGCGGCGAACAGGGTGGCCCGGCGGGCCTCGTCGAGCAGGTCGGCGAAGCGGCGGCCGGGTGCGGGACGCAGCCACAGCGGCAGCGTGTTGACGTAGCAGCCGACGCTCTGCTCGGCGGCGACGCTGGTCCGGCCGGCGAAGGCGACGCCGATCAGCAGGTCGTGCCGGCCGGTGGCCGTGCCGAGCAGGGCGGCGAAGGCGGCCAGCCCGACCATGTGCAGGCTGACCCGCTCGGCCCTGGCCAGGTCCCGCACGGCCGCAGCGGTGCCGGCGTCCACCCAGGTGCGCAGCGCGGCGCCGGACGGTGCGTCCCGGCCCGGACGCGCGACGTGCGGCGGTGGCTGACCCGGCCGGGGCGGGGCGGGGGGCAGGTCGAGCAGGTCGGGGGCCCCACGCAGCTCGTCCAGCACGTCGGCCACCGCCTGCCGCCCCGCCGGCCCGGCAAGCCAGTTGCGCTGGGCCAGGGCGAGCGTCGCCGGGCCGGCCGCCGGGGGTTCGGGCGCCGCCGCGCCGTCCGCCTCGGTGTCGTACGCGCGGGCCAGGTCCCGCACGATCACGCCGAACGACCAGTCGTCGCAGACGATGTGGTGGACGACCAGCAGCAGCGCGACCGCGTGGCCGGTGTCGTCCGGCACCAGACGGGTGCGGAGCAGCGGGCCGGTGGCCAGGTCCATGGGTGCCCGGGTGGCATCGGCGGCGAGCCGGGTGAGCCTCGCGTCGAGCGGCGTGCCCGAATCGGAAGGTGCGACGACAGACGCCGGGTCGGCGGAGGGGCGGACCTGCTGCACCGGCCCGTCCGGGCCGGAGGGGAACACCGTGCGCAGGGCCGGATGCCGGTCCAGGACCCGGCGCAGCGCCCGGGCCAGCCGGTCCGGGTCCAGCGGCGTGGCGAACCGGATCGCGAAGGCCAGCAGGTAGGAGGTGTCGTCCGGGTCGAGCTGGTGCAGGAACCAGAGCCGGGTCTGCGCGGCGGACAGCGGGGCAGCGTCCGTCGGGGAGCCGGACGGCGCCGGGACGGCCGGCTCCCCGACCGGCGCCGGGCCGGCGGTCAGCCCGTCGAGGTGGGCGGCCAACGCGGCGACGGTCGGGTGGGCGAAGAGGTCGCCCGGCCGGACCGGCCGGCCGGTCGCGGCAGCCAGCCGGGTGGCGCAGCGGACCGCGAGCAGAGAGTCGCCGCCGAGGGCGAGGAAGTCGCTGTCGGCGCCGGTGACCGGCACGCTGAGCACCTCGCGCCAGACCGCCGCCACCGCGCCGGCCGTCCCGTGCATCGGCCCGGCGTCAGTCTCGTCGTCGGGCCCGGCGCCGGGCCCGGAGTCGTCGCCGAGGACGGGGCCGGGCAGGGCTGAGCGGTCCACCTTGCCGTTGGGCAGGGTGGGCAGCCGGTCCAGCCAGACCACGGTCGTGGGGACCAGCGGGGCGGGCAGCACTTCGGCGAGCCGGGCCCGTACGTCGTCGCACCGCTCGCCGACCAGGTAGCCGACCAGCAGCGGGTCCCCGCTCGGTCCTTCCCGCACGGCGGCGGTCGCTTCGCGGACCCCGGGCAGGGCGGCGAGGCGGGCGGAGACCTCACCCAGCTCGATCCGGTAGCCCCGCAGTTTCACCTGGTCGTCGAGCCGGCCCAGGTACGCCAGCTGTCCGTCCGGCCGCAGCCGGACCCGGTCGCCGGTGCGGTAGATCCGCTCGGCGGACCGGAACGGGTCGGGCAGGAACCGGGCCCGGGTCTCCTCCGGCCGGTTGAGATAGCCGCGGGCCAGGCCCGCCCCGGCCAGGTAGAGCTCGCCCGGCTCGCCCGGCGGGACCGGCTGCCCGTCGGGGTCGAGGACGTAGGCCCGGGTCTGCGGCAGCGGGCGGCCGATCGGCGGGTCCCCGCTGTCCGGTGGCACCTCCGCCCAGGTGGAGTAGGTGGTGTCCTCGGACGGGCCGTAGAGGTTGCACAGCCGCCGTACGTGCGGGCGGGACCACACCCGGGCGGCCAGCGCGGCGGTGAGCGGCTCGCCGGCCAGGCAGACCGTGCGCACGCTCTGCGGCAGAGCGCCCGCGGTGAGCAGCTCCCCCATCGCGGAGGGAACGGTGTTGACCAGGGTGACGGGCAGCCGGTCCGCGCCGGGGGCGGCGAGGGCCAGCACGTTGTCGGCGAGCAGCACCCTGCCGCCCCAGCAGAGCGGGGCGAAGATCTCGAAGACGGACAGGTCGAAGCAGACGGAGGTGGCGGCGAGCATGCCGCCCAGTTCGGCGTCGTCGAAGGTCTGCCGGGCCCAGTGCATGAGCACCGACGCCGAGCGGTGTTCGATGGCCACGCCCTTGGGCCGTCCGGTGGAGCCGGAGGTGTAGATGACGTAGGCCAGGTCCGTCGGCGTGGACGGCACCGCCGGGTCGGTGCCGTCCAGGGCCGGATCCAGGGCCGGATCCAGCCGGTCGACTGGGATCGCCGTGCCGGGGAACCGGTCGGCGAGGTCGGAGCGGGTCAGCACCAGCCGCGCGCCGGAGTCGGCGGTCATGAAGCCCACCCGGGCCGGTGGGTAGGCCGGGTCCAGCGGGACGTAGCAGGCGCCGGCCTTGAGTACGGCGAGCAGGGCGACCACCAGGTCGGGTGTGCGCGGCAGGCAGACGCCGACGCGTTCCTCCCGGGTCACCCCGCGCTGGAGCAGCACCCGGGCGAGCCGGTTCGCCGCCTCGTCGAGCTCGCGGTAGGACAGGGCGCGGTCGGCGTGCCGTACCGCCTCCGCGTCGGGGGTGCGGGTGGCCTGTGCGGCCACCATCCGGTGCAGGCAGTCCGCGGCAGGCATCGCACCGGTCGTGCGCCGGCGGGTGGGTCCGCTGGGTCGGGTGGGTGCGCTCATCGGCGTGGACCTCCGCTCCTGTGCAGCGCGAGCTGGCGGTCGGCCGCCTCCTGCAGGCGTTCCTTGTCGGCGAGGATGATCTTGCCGGGGTTGTTGTCGGGTAGTTCGTCCTCGACGTTGCGGATAGGCCGGTAGGCGATGCCGGCGGCGGCGAGGACGAGGGAGCAGAGTCCGGCCACGATCGCCGCGAGGGCCATGCCGCGGCCCGGTCCGGTGCCGATGACGGAGGCCAGCACACCGTTGGAGGACACCATCGGGGCGAAGACGTGCTCGGCGAGCGGGCCGCCGGTGAGGAAACCGGCCGGCACCATCAGCCAGGACAGCATCTGGCCCATGGCCAGGACCCGTCCCTGCAGGTCGAGCCCTACCTTGGCCTGCACGATGGCCAGCCAGTGTGTGTTCACCAGGGCCGTGGCCAGGCCCATGCCGAACAGGCCGAGGGTCGGGAACAGCGGGCTCGGCCGCAGGCCGACGATGAGCAGCGACGCGCCGAGGAGCACGACGCCGGCCAGGATGCCGGTGGTACGCCGGGCCGTGCCGCCCCATACACCCATGAGGACCGAGCCGACGACCATGCCGACCCCGCTCGCGGCGAGCACCCTGCCGAGCACCGCCGGATCGCCGAACGACAGGGTCAGCGGGGTGACCAGGACCTCGACCATGGAGAAGAAGTAGTTCAGCGACGCGGTCAGCACGACCAACGCCACCAGGCCGTGCCGGCGGGTGATGAACCGCCAGCCGCCCAGGATCTCCCGCAGGAACGGCTCCTCGCGCTTGACGAACAGGGTGTCCGGGAAGCGGACCGACAGGGCGACGGTGACCGCGAAGGCGAAGGTGAGCAGGTCGATGACGACGATCCCGCGCAGCCCGACGGCGATCACCAGAGCCCCACCGACCAGCGGCGCCAGCACGGTGCTCGTCGCCGTGGCGAGGGAGACGATGCCGTTGGCGCGCCCGTAGTACCGCTTCGGCACCAGTTGCGTGACGGCCGCCAGGTAGGCGGGTTGCTGGAAGGCGGTCGCCACCGCGGTGACGGTGATGGCGGTGAACACGTGCCAGAGCTGGAGCTGGCCCAACCACAGGAGAAGGGCGAGGCTCACGGTGCCGGCGGCTGCCAGGGAGTCCGCGAGGATCATGATCAGCCGTCGGTTCCACCGGTCCGCCAGTGTGCCCGCGATCGGGGAGAGGACCACGGCGGGCAGCAGCGCCAGGACGGTGGCCGTGGCGAACAGCGAGACCGACCGGGTCTGCTGGTACACCCACAGGCTCATGCCGAAGCCGGTCAGTCCGCTGCCGATGAGCGAGACGAGCTGACCGATCGCGATCAGGTAGAACACGGTCAGGCTGGGCATCGCGCGGCGCGCGGCGGGCCGGTGAACGGCCGGTGGGGCGGGGACGGCCGCGCTGTCCTCCGGCTGCTTGCGCGGCGGCACGGTCGCGGCGGCCCCGGTCTTCCGCGGTGCGATGCCGGCCGGCTCCTGCCGCGCTGCCGACGCCGCGGACACCGCGGACACCGGCGCCGTCGCGGTCGTCGCGCCGCAGCTCGCCAGGATGGTGCTCGCCAGCTCGTCGGGCTGGTGCTTGGCGAAGTAGTGGCCGGCGCCCTCGATGACCTCCAGCGACACCCGGTCGGAGAAGAACCCCCACTCCAGGTAACGCTCCTGGTACAGCTCCGTGGCGCGGTCACCGCTGCCGATGACGCAGACGAGCGGGGCCGTCAGTTTCCGGGGCAGCCCGTCGGTGTAGACCTCGGTGTAGTAGTCCTCGCCCATCGCGGAGTCGGCCAGGACCACGCGCATGACGAAGTCCTTCTCGTTCTCGTCGAAGACCTCAGTGAAGAAGCCCATCGCGCGCAGCTCTTCCAGGGTCCGCCGTTTCGACCTCCAGTGCTCCATCGGGAACCACCGCCGCAGCCAGGCGAACACCCGGCCGGGCAGTCTCGGGGAGGGGAAGTGGGCGCCGATGACCACGCCGGTGAGCTCGACGCCGGCCGCCTCGAGCCGGCGTCCCAGCTCCACCGCGACGGCGCCGCCCACGCAGTGCCCGTACACCGCCACCGGGCCGCTGATCCCCTCGACGACCTCGGCAACGCAGCGGTCCACCAGTTCGTCCATGCCCAGCAGGGGTTCGTCCGGGCGGTTCAGGTCATGACCGGGCCGCTCCAGGGAAAACAGCGACACGCCCGGTGGGAGGGCGTCCGCCAGCGGCTGGTAGGTGATCGCGCTGCCGCCGCCGAACGGAACGCACAGCAGCGTCAGCTGCGTCGGCGTCGCCGGTCGTGCAGGGGTCAGCTCGTGCAGCAGCCGTCCGACGGAACCCCCGGTCGCGTCCAGGTGCTCGGTCAACGACCGGATCGTCGGGTAGCGGAACAGGTCGAGGACGCTGATCGCCGGGTCGTTCCCGACCAGCGCCTTGATGGCTTTGAAGGAGTCGCCGCCGAGGTCGAAGAAGTCGTCGTCGATGCCGACGCTGTCGTAGCCGAGCACCGCCGCCCACCGCTCGGCCAGGGCCTTCCGCAGCGGGGTGTCCGCAAGGGTGGCACCGACACCGGCGCCGCCGCGGCGGGGTGCGGGCAGGGCCGCGCGGTCGACCTTGCGGTTGGCGCTGAGCGGCATGCGGTCGAGCACCACGAAGGCGGACGGCACCATGTAGTCCGGCAGGTAGGTGCGGGCGAACGCCCGCCACGGCGCCGGGTCGGCGTCGAAGTCGGCCGTGACGTCCGGCCCCGCCGCCTGGTCCGCATCCGCGTCCCCACCGGGTTCCGCTGCGGTGGTCAGCGTCAGGTAGGCCACGATCGTCTTCTCGCCCTCGTCCTCGCGGACCACGACGGCGGTGTCGCGCACCGACGGGTGGCGGCGCAGCACCGCCTCGATCTCGCCGAGTTCGATGCGGAACCCGCGGACCTTCACCTGGGAGTCGCCGCGGCCGACGAACTCGACACGACCGTCGGCCAGGTAGCGACCGAGGTCGCCGGTGCGGTACAGCCGGCCGCCGCCGAACGGGTCCAGCACGAACCGCTGCGCGGTGAGATCCGGGTCGCCGTGGTAGTCGCGCGCCAGTCCCGCACCGCCGAGGTACAGCTCCCCCAGCACGCCCACCGGCACGGGGGACAGCTGCTGGTCGAGCACGTAGACGCGCATGTTGCCGATCGGGCGGCCGATGGTGAGGTGCGTGAAGCCGGGCTCGATGCGTTCCATCGTGGACCAGACGGCGGCCTCGGTCGGGCCGTAGAGGTTCCACAACGCGCCGACCCGCTCGGCCAGCTGCCGGGCCAACGGCGCGGACACCGCCTCGCCGCCGCACACGGCCGTCAGGCCGGGCATCCCGGTCCAGCCGGACTCGATCAGCAGCCGCCAGGTCGCCGGGGTGCCCTGGGCCAGGGTGACCCCTTCCGCGGTGAGCAGTTCGGCCAGCCGCATCGCGTCGTAGGCGACGTCGCGACCCACCATCAGCATCCGGGCGCCGACCACGAGGGGCAGGAAGAGCTCCGGCACGGACATGTCGAAGGCGAAGCTGGCCATCGCGAGCATCGTGCCGTCGCTGGTCAGACCCGGCCGTTCGCGCATGGCGGCCAGGAGGTTGACGACGGCGCCGTGCGTCACCCGTACGCCCTTGGGGCGTCCCGTCGACCCGGACGTGTAGATCACGTACGCGAGGTCGTCCGGCCCGGCCAGCGGCTCGGGGTCGGTGTCCGGCTCCGATAGCGCCTCGCCGCTGTGCACCACCTCGCCGGAGTACCCGGAGAACCGGTCGGCGAGGCCCGCCTCGGTCACCAGGACCGCGGCGCCGCTGTGCTCCAGCACGTACCGCTGCCGCTCGATCGGGTAGTCGGGGTCCACCGGGACGTACGCGCCGCCCGCCTTGAGCACGCCGACCAGCGTGACCGGCAGCTCGTGCGAGCGGTTCAGGCAGACGGCGACGGTGACGTCCGGGCCGACGCCGGCCCGGCGGAGCCGGTGGGCGAGCCGGTTGGTCCGGGCGTTGAACTCGGCGTACGTGAGCGTGGTCGCCCCGAACGTCACGGCGGGCCGGTCGGGGTTCGTCGCGACCTGGCGTGCGATCAGCTCGACGAGGGTCGGCACGTGCGGGGCCGGCGCGCCGCCGGCCGCCGGTGTCTCGGCGTCCCGTTCGGACCAGCCGAGTGCGGTGGCGGTGTCGTTCCATTCGGCGACCCTGGCCAGCTCGGCGGGGGTGAGGACGGCCACGTCCGCCAGCCGGACGCCGGGATCGGCGACAGCGGCGGCGAGCAGCGTCTCCAGGTGTCCCATCATCCTCTCGGCGGTCGCCGCGTCGAACAGGTCGGTGTTGTACTCCAGCCGGAACCGGATCCCGTCGGCCACCTCGTACGCGTACAGGGCCAGGTCCTGCTGGGCGATGCCCGGCTCGACGGCGAACTGGACCATCCGCAGCCCGGTCGTCTCCAGGTCCCGTTCGGGAACGTTCAGCATGTTGAACATCACCTGGAACAGGGGGTTCCGGCTGAGATCACGTGGTGCGTCGACGAGGTCCACCAGCCGCTCGAACGGCACCTCCTGGTGGTCGTACGCCCCCAGCGCCGTGCGCCGTACCTGCCCGAGCAGCTCCTCGAAGGTCCAGTCGCCGTCGATGACGGTCCGCAACGGCAGCATGTTGACGAAGAAGCCGACCATCGGTTCGAGCTCGGCGCGGACCCGCCCGGCGACCGGGGTGCCGACGCAGATGTCGGCCTGGCCGGTGTAGCGCCAGAGCAGGGCCTTCAGGACGGCCAGCACCGTCATGGCCAGGGTGGCGCCCCTGGCCTGGCTGAAGCGGCGCAGTTCGTCGGCCGTCTGCGGAGGCAGGACGCGGGTGCTGACCGCGCCGTCGAAGGTCTGCACCGGCGGCCGTGGCCGGTCGGTGGGCACTTCCAGGACGCTCGCCACACCGTCGAGCTGCCGGCGCCAGTACCGCATGTCGTCGCTGTCGGTGTCCGCCATCCGGCTGCGCTGCCAGCGCGCGTAGTCGCCGTACTGGACGGCCGGTTCGGGCAGCGGCGAGGGGCGGCCGTCGAGGACGGCGCCGTAAAGCGTGGCCAGCTCGCCGGCGATGATGCCGAGGGACCACCCGTCAGAGACGTTGTGGTGCATGGTCAGCGACAGCACGTGCCGGTCGTCGGCGATCCGGAGCAGCACGGCCCGGAACAGCGGCCCGCGGGCCAGGTCGAACGGGCGTCGGACGATTGCGGCCAGGGCCTGGTGGACCCACTGCGGCACCGCGTCGGCGACCGCCTGCTCCACGATGCTGCGCGCACCCGGCGCCGGGGTGTCCGTCTCCGCGCCCACCGGCGCGGACATGGTCGGCAGGTCGACCACGCCCGGCGGCAGCACCTCCTGGACGGGGTCGCCGTCGGGGCCGAGCGGGAAGACGGTGCGCAGCGACTCGTGCCGCCGGACCAGTTCGGCCAGCGCGCCGCGCAGGGCGTCGACGTCAAGGGTGCCGTCCAGCAGCAGCGTGGTGCTGACGGTGTAGGCGTTCTGGTGGTACGCCTGGTCGAGGAACCACAGCCGGTGCTGCCCGGAGGACAGCGGTGCCGGTCCGGCGCCGGGGTCGGCGCGAGGGATGGCCGGCTGGGCCGGCGCGGCGGTGGGCCGCTCGGCGACGGCCATGGCATCCGCGGTGCGGGCGGGCGCGGCGCCGGTCGCGGGCAGCACCGCCGCGAGCTCGGCGACGGTCGGTTGCGCGAAGACCGTCTCGAGCGGCAGCGCCACACCGAGCCGGGCACGCAGCCGCACGACGAGCTGGGTGGCGAGCAGCGAATGCCCTCCCAGCTCGAAGAAGTTGTCGAGCGCCCCGATCGGCCGGATGCCGAGCAGCTCGGTCCAGATCTCCGCCACGCACTCCTGCTCGGGTGTGTCCGGGACGGCGTAGGACGTGCTGAGGGCCGGCCGGTTGCCGGCGTCGACGGCCTCGGGCTCGTCCGGGCGGGCCGGGGAAACCGCCGGCGAGGCGCCGTCCGACGGGGCGGGCGCCGGGTCCGCCGCGATCGTCCGCGGCGCCGCGTCCACCCAGTGCCGGTGCCGCTCGAACGGGTAGCCGGGCAGCGCCGGACGGCGGCGCGGGCCGCCGCGGAAGCGTGTCCAGTCGACCGGTACGCCGGACAGCCACATCCGGCCGACGGCGTCGAGCATCGTGACAAGGTCGTCGCCGTCGTGGCGTGGATGCCGCATCGCCGCCACCACCTGGCCGGGCCGCAGGCCGGCCAACCGCGCCAGGCCGCCGAGGGCGTGCCCGGGACCCAGCTCCGCGAAGACGACGTCCTGCTCGGCGAGCAGCGCCGCCGACTCGGCGAACCGCACCGGCTCGCGCATGTGCCGCACCCAGTACCCCGGATCGGTGACCTGGCCGGGGGTGACGAGGCCGCCGGTCAGGTTGGCCAGGTAGGGGCGCTCGGGTTCCCGGTAGGTGACGCGGCGGGCGTGATCGGCGAACTCGTCGAGCACCGGGTCGAGCAGGGCGGAGTGATAGCCGCGGGTGACCCGCAGCGGCCGGCAGTCGACCCCGTCGCCGGTCAGCCGCCGGCGGAGCTCCTCGGTCGCCTCCGGGTCGCCGGACAGCACGCACAGCTCCGGAGCGTTGACGGCGGCCAGCGACACCCGGTCGTCCAGCAGCCGGGCCACCGCCGTCTCGGGCAGGCTCACCGCGAACATCGCCCCGGCCGGGGTCCGCTCGACCAGTTCACCGCGGGCGCACACCAGGCGCAACGCGTCGGCCAGGGAGAAGACCCCGGCGAGGCACGCGGCGACGTACTCGCCGAGGCTGTGCCCCACCATCAGGTCCGGGGTCACGCCGCGGGCGAGCAGCGTCCGGGCGAGGGCGTACCCAGTGACGAACAGCGCGGGCTGGATCAGCCGCGGCTGCGCGAGCAGCCGCTCGGCCCGCTCGTGTCCGTCGGGCGCGGGGCAGAGGAGGGTACGCAGGTCGAGCCGCAGGTCGTCGTGGAGCAGCTCGGCGCATTCGTCCACCACGGCCCGGTAGATCGGCTCCGCGCGGTACAGGCCGGCGCCCATCGCCACGTGCTGGGCGCCGTGCCCGGGGAAGGCGAACACCAGCGGCCGCCGGCCGCCGGGGTGCATGCCGGTGAACTGCCGCTGCGGTGAGTCGAGGGCTGCCAGCGCGTCGGCGCGGTCCGCCGCGACGAGGAAACGCCGGTGGGTCATCGACTGGCGCCGGCCCAGGTCGGCCACCGCGTCGCCGAGGTCCACCCCGGGATGCGCGTCCAGCCAGTCGCGGACCTGGCTCGTCTGGCGCTGCAGCGACTCGGCCGTCCGGGCCGACACGACCAGCAGTTGCGGCCCCGCGACGGTCGTGGCCGGCGGCGCGGTTGTCGTGGCCGGCGGCTCCTCCAGCACGACGTGGGCGTTCGTGCCGCCCATGCCGAACGAGCTGACCCCCGCCCGGCGGGGGCCGTCGGAGGGCCACGGGTGGGCGGTGTCGTTGAGGTAGAACGGGCTGCCCTCGAAGTCGATCGCCGGGTTGGGCCGGCTGACGTTGATCGTCGGGGGCAGCGTACGGCTGTACAGCGCCATGATCGTCTTGATCAGGCCGGCGACACCGGCCGCGGCGTCGGTGTGCCCGATGTTGGCCTTGACGGAGCCGAGGGCGCAGAAGGCGCGGTCGTCGGTGCCGCGCCGGAACGCCTCCGTCAGGGCGGTCACCTCGATGGGGTCGCCGAGGCTCGTGCCCGTCCCGTGGGCCTCCACGTAGCTCACCGAACGGGGGTCCACGCCGGCCGCGGCCAGCGCGCTGCTGACCACCTCGACCTGGCCGTCGACGCCCGGCGCGGTGTACCCGGTGCGGCGGGCCCCGTCGTTGTTGATGGCGGAACCGCGGATCACGGCGTAGATCGTGTCGTCGGCCGCGACGGCGTCCTCGAGCCGCTTCAGCGCGACGATTCCGACGCCGCTGGAGGCGATGCTGCCGCGCGCGTCCGCGCTGAACGGGCGGCAGTGCCCATCGGGCGAGTACACCCCGCCGTCGTGGTAGAGGTAGCCGCGCCGCTGCGCGGGGAAGATGCTGACGCCGCCGGCCAGGACCAGGTCGGACTCGCCGGTCAGCAGGCTCTGCCGGCCGAGGTGCACGGCCACCAGCGAGGTCGAGCAGGCGGTGGCGACGGTGACGGCGGGGCCGGTGAGGTCGAGCTTGTAGGCGACCCGGCTGAGCAGGAAGTCCTTGTCGTTGTTGATGGACAACTGGTGCTCGCCGATGGCGCTCATCAGCTCCGGCCTGCTGCTGAGGTAGTCGAGGAGGTAGGTGCTGCGACCTGACCCGGCGAACAGTCCGATCCGGCCGGGATGGCCGGACGGGTCGTAGCCGGCGTGCTCCAGCGCATGCCAGGCGCATTCGAGCAGGAGCCGGTGCTGCGGGTCGAGGGTCTGCGCCTCGCGGGGCGTGATACCGAAGAAGGCCGCGTCGAACTGGTCTATCCCGGGCAGGTAGGTGCCGGCCCGGACGTACGCCGGGTCGTCGAGCCTGCTCGGGTCCGCCCCGTCGGCCAGCATCTCCTCGACGCTGAACTCCTGTACCGACTCCACGCCGGTGCGGATGTTGTCCCAGTACTCGTCGAGCGTCCGCGCGCCGGGGAAGCGGCAGGCCATGCCGACGACGGCGATCATGCCGCCGGGCCGGCCGGTGCCATCGCTCGCGCCGGCGGACGGCCGTGCGACGCGGGGCGGCGCGGGGCGCGGGGCGAACGGTGCGGTCGTCGTTGCGGTGGTGGCGGTGGTGAGGAACGCCGCCAGGGATTCGACGGTGGGGTTCCGGAACAGGTCCGTGACCGTGACGACGTCGCCGAGCTGAGCGCGCAGCCGCTCGAGGACGGTCAGCAGGCGCATCGAGTGGCCGCCGAGGTCGAAGAAGTTGTCCCGCACCCCGACCCGCGTCACGCCGAGCACGTCGCGCCACACGTCCACGACCAGCCGCTCGAGGCGTATCCGTGCGGAGTCCCACTGCGCCGGGCCCGGGTCGGCGGCCGCGGCCACCGGCTGTTCGGGTGCCGCGGGCTGGTCGGGTGCCGCGGGCTGATCGTGCCCGGGTGCGGGCAGCGCGGCGGTGTCCACCTTCCCGTTGCCGGTCAGCGGCAGCGCGTCGAGGAAGACGAACGCGGCGGGAACCATGTAGGACGGCAGGTCGGCGGCGAGGGCCGTGCGGAGGACCGCGGTGTCACGGTCGGTGTCCGCCCCGCCCGCCACGTACGCGACGAGCCGCGGGTCGTCGGGGTCTTCCCGGCGCAGCCGCACCGTCACGTCGCTGTCCGGCAGGCGCCGCCGGACGGCCGCCTCGATCTCGCCGCACTCGATGCGGTAGCCGCGCAGTTTGACCTGGTTGTCGGTGCGGCCCAGGTATTCGAGGTTTCCGTCGGGGCGCATGCGCACGAGGTCGCCGGTGCGGTACAGCCGCGCGCCGGGGACGGACGAGAACGGGTCCGGGACGAACCGCTCCTCCGTCAACGTCGGCTGGTTCAGGTAGCCGCGCGCCACGCCGGCTCCGCCGACGTACAGCTCGCCGACCACGCCCGCCGGGACCGGGTTCCCCCACGCGTCGAGCACATACAGCTCGGTGTTGGCGATCGGCCGGCCGATGGGGACGGAGCCGTCGGCCGGTGTGGCCGGGTCGACCTCGTACGCGGCGCAACCGACCACCGTCTCCGTCGGCCCGTACTCGTTGACCAGCGCGGTCGCGGGCGAGTGGGCCCGCCAGGGTGTCACCTGGTCGGCGCGCAGGTTCTCACCGCCGATGACGAAGCACCGGGTGCGGTCGGCCATCTCGGCGGGGCGGAGCTGGTGGTTGACGAGGTCGAGCTGGGCGGGGGTGATCTTGACCAGCCCGAACGGCGTCCGCCGGCCGCGCAGCGCCTCGCCCAGCGCCTCAGGGCCCAGGTGTTCGCCGATCATCAGGACGGTGGCCCCGCTGGTCAGCGGGACCAGCAGGCTCGTGACGGTCAGGTCGAACCCGATCGAGGAGTGCAGCGGGACGGTGTCCTCGGGCTGCAGCCGGTAGGCCTGGGCCGCCCAGCGCACGTAGTTGCACACGCCGCGGTGGGTGACCATGACGCCCTTGGGACGGCCCGTGGACCCGGAGGTGTAGATGACGTACGCGAGGTCCTCCGGCGACGGCGTCGGCCGTCGCCGCGGCCGTCGCTTCGGCCCGCCGCCCGCGCTGCCGGCGCCACGACCGGGGTCGGACTGCGTGACCGGCGTCTCCAGGGCCGGCACCAGCAACGCCGTGCCGTCGGGCACCAGGTGGGCCAGCTCGGCGCAGGTGAGGACGACCGGAGCGGCCGTGTCGTCGACCATGTACCGCAGCCGGGCGGGCGGGTTGGACGGATCCATGGGCACGTAGGCCGCGCCGGTCTTCAGCACGGCGAGGACCGCCACGGCGAACGGGACCGAGCGTGGCAGGAGCACACCCGCCAGGCCACCGATGCCGACGCCCCGCTGGCGCAGCGTCTCCGCCAGTGCCTCGGCCCACGTATCCAGCTCGTGGTATGTCAGCGCGGTGTCGCCGTCGGTCACCGCCACGCCGTCGGGGGTCCGGCGCGCCTGCTGCTCGATCAGCACGTGGACCAGGTCGTCCGGCTCGGCGGGGGTGGCGGTGCGGTTCCACTCCGCGACGAGCTGCCGGTACTCGCCGGGGGCGAGCATCGCGGCCGAGCCGACCGGCGCGCCGGGGTCGGCCACCAGCGATCGCAGCAGCGTCTGGAAGTGTCCGGCGAGGCGGACCATCGTGTCGTCGTCGAACAGGTCGGTGCGGTATTCCAGCACGGTTCGCACGCCGTCGGTGTTCTCCCGCACCGACACGGTGAGGTCGAACTTGGCGGTGTTGCCGGGTACCTCGAGCGGGGTGACCTCGAGGCCGTCGAGGCGCGGTGGCGCCGCCTCCCGGCCGTACACGAACATCACCTGGAACAGCGGGGTGAAGCCGGGATGGCGGGCCGGGCGCAGCGACTCGAGCAACGCCTCGAAGGGAAGCTCCTCGTTGCCCAGGGCCTCGAGAGCGGCGGTACGCACCCGATCGAGCAGCGTCTCGAACGACGGGTTGTCGTCCAGCCGGGCACGGATGGCGACGGTGTTCAGCAGCAGCCCGACGAGTTTCTGCACCTCGGGCCGCTGCCGGTTGGCCGTGGGCGTGCCCACCACGATGTCGCGCTGCCCCGTCCAGCGCGCCAGCAGCACCTGCACGGCGGCGAGCATGACCATGTACGGAGAGACGCCCATCCGATGGCAGAGCGCCATCAGCGCCTCGGTCGACACGTCCAGCGGGAACGACAGGGTGGACCCCGCGCTGGACGGCACGGTGGGCCGAGGCCCGCGGGTGGGCAGTTCGAGGACGGCGGGTGCGTCCGCGAGCTGGGCGCGCCAGTATTCGCGCTGGGCGGCCGCCTCCGCGCCGCTGAGCCAGTCGTGCTGCCACACCGCGTGGTCGCGGCAGTCGGCGTCGACCGGGCCGAGGTCCGCCGGCCGCCCCGTGCGGTGTGCGGTGTAGAGCCGTTCCCACTCGTCGTGCAGGATGCCGAGCGACCACTCGTCGACGGCGACGTGGTGCATCGTCAGCAGGAGCACGTGCTCCTCCGGCGCGCAGCGCAGCAGGACGGCGCGCAGCACCGGTCCGCGATCCAGGTCGATCGGGGTGCGCGCCTCGGCGTGGATCCGGGTCTGCGTTTCCTGATCGCGTTGCCACGCGGGCAGCCCGCTCAGGTCGTGCACCCGCAACAGCCCCGGGCACGGGTCGTGGACCACCTGGACCAGACGCCGGGCAGCACCGTCCGGCACGGCATCCGCACCTGACGGCCCAGCCGTGGCGTCCGCCGCCGGCTCTCGGGTGGTGCGCAGGGTGGTGCGCAGGGCGGCGTGCCGGGCCACCAGTCCGTCGAGCGCCGCCGACAACGCCGCCACGTCCAGCGGCCCGCGGAGCCGGTACGCCAGAGGCACCAGGTAGGTGGCGGTCTCGGCGTCGAGGCGGCTCAGATACCACATCTGGCGTTGCGCGTACGAGGCCGCGACCAGGCCAACGGCAGGGGCAGCGCCTTCGGAGCCGACCTGGAGCGGCGCGACGGGCGTCGCCCGCCGGGACCCCAGGACGCCGGTCATCGCGTCCGCCTCCTGGATGCGTGTCGTGGCCTTCTCCAACACCCGGTACAGCTCCCTTCCTTCTGCGATGCCGGGCCACGCGGTCCGGCAGGCGCTATTGAAGGTCGCGCGACTTGTGGCCGAATTGCAGCGCCATGTCGCCAATCGGACGGCGAACCGCGGCGGCCGGCCGTGGTCTCACACCGCCGGCGCGGCGACGAGCGCGGCGGCCTGCGCCGGGTCATGTCCAGCCCCGCACGCATGCGGCCGCGTGCCGTCGCGCCGGTGCGCCGTGCCGGCTGCGGTGGGCGTCCGCCCGGCCGATGCGCTGGGCCGCGAGGCCGACGCCGGTGACCGCGCCCCACAGCGGCGCGCCCGCCTCGCCGTCGTCGGTGAGGTCAGCGCACGCGCCGGCGTGGTGACCGGCGAAGGCCTACACGGACACCTTCACTTCGAGCGGAACGAGCGACGGGTTGTCCGGCTGTTCCGGGCGGCGCGGTGGAGATCCGGCCGACCCGCAGGTCCGCGCCGGCTACGCGGAACAACTGGCGGGCGGCCCGGACAGTTCCCGTGGCCGCCGGCGCGCGACGAGCCATGCCGGTGCGGTTCGGGCGGCAGCACGCGAAGCGCCCCACCCGGCGGCACGCCGGGCCGGTCGGGCTCCGGCTGCGGAATCGCAGGGTACCGTGCCCCGCACGGGAAGACTATTGTTCGGGGCGGGCCCGAGGCAGGCAGCCGCCGCTGCGATTCCGGATGTGAGATCCTCTGACGGGCCTGACGAACCGTGCCCGCGGCACGATGAGCAACCCGACGGCCGCGCCGCAGGCACAGAGGAGCTGAGCGTGATGGGACCGAACCACCGATCGGGCCAGGCCGCGGCGCACGTCCAGGACCAGATCGACCTGTATCTGACCGGTGCGCTCGACGCCGGGCAAGAGGAACGGTTCGAGGAGCATCTGCTGCGCTGCGCGGACTGCCAGGAGCAGGCGGACCGGGCCAGTGAGATCGCCGTCGCCGTCGCCGCCCTGCCCGCCGACGTGGTGGCGGAGCTCGAACGGTCCACCACCACGTCGGCGGGCACGGCCGCGACCGGCGACGTTGCCGGGCCCACCACGGCCCGCGGGACGACCGGACCGGCAACAACCCGCCGCGACGCCACCGGGCCCACCGGCCGCCGGCCCGGGTCGCGTGCCCGGCGGGTCCTCGGCTACGCGACGGTGCTGCTCGTCGGCCTGGTCCTCGGCGTCGGCGGGGTCCTGGTCTACCCGAAGGCCACCGACGACCGGGTCCCTGTCGGCGACGAGACCGGCACGGGCGCCCGCGGCCAGCTCTCCATCACCGTGACCCCCGGCGCGGGCGGCACCGACGTGCGGGCCGTCGCGGTGGGGCTGCGTCCCGGTGCCGAGTTCGACCTGCTCGCCGTGGCCCACGACGGACGCAACTACGTCGCCGCGCACGGCGTGGCCGCGGGCGGCCCGCAGACGATCGTCGGGACGGTCCCGGTGGCCAGGGACCAGATCAGGTTCTTCGCGCTGGCCCAGGGCGACCGGCTGCTGGTCAGCAACGGCTTCTGAGGCCGCCCGCGCGACCGATGGCCGGTCGGCCGTTCGAACATCCCAAGCATGAGTACCGTTGTGTCCTTTGCGGCACGGCAAGCAGTTCGGCAGCGGTACGGCACGCGGCACGATGGACCCAGGAAGCGGAGACGCCCGGTGCATGACGATGCGGTCTCACCCGCAGTGGATCCCGACGAGCCCCCGGTCGGTTCGCACCGGGCACCCGGGCTCCCGCCCGCCTGGCGACTGCTGACCGTCGCGGCCGTCGTGCTCGCCGCGGTCTCGATCACCTGGGCCGCGACGGTCGAGTGGTCGGCGAAACCGTCCCCGCAGGCGGTGGGGCCGGGCGCCACGGGAGGACCGCCGGTCGACGGGTACGAGCCCGGGACCGGCCACCCGGCGACCGGCGCGTCGTCCGCGGTGCCGTCGGGGTCGCCGTCGGGCCCACCACAATCCCAGCGCCCGCCGGCCGGCTCGACGAACCCGGGCACCCAGCCGGCGTCGGGCCCGGGCACCACGACCGCCGCCGGGCCCCCGCCGGCTGGTCCGGTCGTGCCGGCCGCAGGGGTGCTCGTGCAGTTGGTCAACGTGCAGAGCGGCCGTGCCGCCGGGGTCCTCGGCGGCGCGACCGCCAACGGTGCCAAGATCGTGCAGACGGCCGGCAGCGGCGAGGCCGAGCAGTGGCGGATCGCGGAGGCCGGCAGCGGCTGCTTCCAATTCGTCAACGTGCACTCCGGGCTGGCGCTGGACAACCCGAACACCGGCAACGGCGCCACGATGCAGCAGTGGGCGTACGCGGTCGGCAACGTCAACCAGAGCTGGTGCTTCTCGCCGGCGGGCAGCGGGACGTACGCCATCCAGAATCGGGCCAGCAACATGCTGCTGTCGATCCCTTCGGGCAGCGGTGCCGAGGGCGCGGCGGTGCAGCAGCTCAACGGTGACCCGTCCGCGCCGAAGCCCAACCAGATCTGGAAACTGACGCGGGTCGGCTGATCCGCGCCCCGGCCCAGGCCAGACGTGTCCGCCGATGCCGGACGTGACGTGGGGTTCACCTGTACGCAACAATCACTCGACTCGACCCTCGGGTCGGGATCAGCGTTCGGGCGAACCTGCGGCGCGGCGGGACAGACACGGAGGCATGATGGTCGTGGCATCGGGCGGCACCGGTCAGCAGCCGACACACGCGGCCGCGGACAAGCTCGCCCGCCTGCACGCCCTGTTCCGCGAGCCGCTGACCGGTTATGTGATCAACCTGCTGCTCGGTGACCGTCCCGCCGCCGAGGACGTCGTGCAGGAGACGTTCACCAGGGCCTGGCGGCACCTCAGCCGCCACGACGACGTCGAGATCGACACGCTGCGGCCCTGGCTGTACACGGTCGCCCGGCACCTGGTGATCGACGTGCTGCGGGCCAGACGAGCCAGGCCGGCCGAGGTCGCCATGGACAAGCTCGGCCAGTTCGCCGCCGACGAGGACGGTGTCGGGCGCATGGTCGAGGCCGACCGGATGCGCCGGGCCCTGCTGCGGCTGTCGCCCGAGCACCGGGTGGTCATCGTCGAGCTGTACTTCCACGACCGTTCCCTCGAGGAGACCGCGCGGAAGCTCGGCGTCCCGGTCGGTACGGTGCGCTCCCGCAGCCATTACGCCAAACGCGCATTGCGCTCCTATCTGGATGAATAGACCGGCGGGCGCGGCGCGGCGGGCTGTCGTAGGGTGGCCGGGGACCGGCGGGCAGGAGGACGGATTGGCGACGCACGACCGGGCCGCCGGTGCACGACGTGCGAAGCTGATCGTCTCCGCCTGCGTCGTGGTGGCCGTCGTGGCCGTGACGGCGGTGCTGGTGGCGAGGGCCCGGCAGACCGGCCTGCGGCTCAGCACCGATCAGCGGACCATCATCGACCGGCTGGAGAGCGTGCTGCTGCACGACTCCGTGGTCCCGCAGTATGCGCGGGTCGTGAACGACTTCGACCAGCGTGGCTTCATCGCCGGCATCGGTGACTTCTCCACCGCCGGCGGCGAGGCTCTCGAGGTGATCCACCGCTACACGACCCGCAGTGGTGACAACGACCTGAGCCGCACCTACGGCACCGTGCTGGCCACGCTCGCCGGCAAGCACAGCGACGACGTGAGCGGCCTCGCCACGTTCGCGCAGGCCTGGCAGTCCGCCAGCGGCGACGCCGGCTTCCGCCGCGCCCAGCATGACGTACTGCAGGAACGGTACTTCGCCCCCGCCCTGGACCAGGCCCGCGAGCTGGGGGTCAGTACACCGCTGGGACTCGCCGTCATCTACGACTCGCTGATCCAGCACGGCAGCGGCGCCGGCCCCGACGGGCTGCCCGAGCTGCTGCGGCAGGCCGACGCGAAAGCCGCCGGCAGCCTCGCCAAGGTCGGCGAACGCACCTGGCTGGAGGCGTTCCTCAACGTCCGCCGGTCGATGCTGGCCGACCCGGCGGTGCCGGCACATCAGCAGATCTGGCCGTACGAGGTGGGCCGGGTCGACGCCCTGGCCGCCCTCCTCGACGGCCACCACGACCAGCTCGAACCACCGCTGACCGTGGCACCGTACGGCACCCGGAAACTCATCGACCTGAACCCGTTCGACCTGGTCCCTTCGCTGGCGCTGCCGTTGGCCCCCGGGCCGGGCCAGACCTCCGCTCGGCCGGGCCAGACCTCGACGCGTCCCGGCGGACCTGGCCCGTCGGTGCCGGCCGGCGGACCGCCCGCGACCGGCGGACCTCCTGCCGGCAACCCGGGCGGCAACCCGGGAACCCGCAGGCAGGGCACCGTGATCGGGCCGGAGGGGCTGTGCCTGGACGTCGACGGCGGGGTCGCGAAGGGCGGCAACCACATGAAGGCCTGGACGTGCAACGGCACCCAGGCCCAGCAGTGGGCCGCCGAGCCGGACGGCACGCTACGCGCGGTCACGTTCTGCGCCCAGCCCCGCGGCGACCTGCTCAGCCCGAGCATCCCGGTCGAGATCGACCCGTGCGACGGGCGCGGCTCGCAGCAGTGGCGCTTCACCGGCGGGCGCCTGGTCAACACCGCCTCCGGTCTGTGCCTCGGCGTCCCCGCAGACGAGCCGGCCCTCAACGCGTTCGTCCTGCTGATGAACTGCAACGGCGGCACCAACCAGCGCTGGGCACCGCCCGGCAGCGGATGAGCGCGGCGGTCACATACCCAGGTGTGTCCGCAGGGCCAGCTTCGCGTAGTAGCTGCGCGACTTGATGGTCCCGATCGGCACCCCGTACTCCTCCGCCAGCTCGGCCACGGCACGGCCACGGTAGTACAGCTCGATGAGCACGCCACGATGCTCCGGGCTCAGTCGCAGCAGCGCGCTGCGCACCGCCTGCGTCGTCAGCACGCCGTCGATGTCGTCGTCCGTCATCGGCACTCTGGTCAGGTCGTCGACGAGCACCTCGGCCGGCCGGGCCCGGCGGCTGCGGAGCATGTCGATGACCAGCCGCCGGGCGACGGTGTACAGCCACGGGCCGAACGTCTCGACGTCGAGGTCCTCGTGGGTGCTCAGGAACCGCCACGCCCGCAGGAACGTCTCCTGGACGATGTCCTCCGCCATCCGCACGTCGCCGAGGGTGAGTTTCACGATGTAGCTGGTCAGCGGTTTCGCGCATCTGCTGTGCAGATCGTTGAGCCGGTCGTCGACGGTCTGCGCCGGCGGTCGGACGGCCCTGCCGGACGTCACGATCATCTACTCCTCCACATGCTCTGCTGCACGGCAAGGCTGCACCTCGTGCGCGAGACGAACCATCATTGATACGAGTGATTCTTGGCGTGCGTTCGAACCTTCGGGCGTCCGCCGCCGGTGTACTGACAAGTCCGGCAGTGCGCCGCCAGCAGGGCGGACGGGACGGCGCGGGTGGACAACCGGGCGGACCCGGTGCCCACCCCGCCTCAGTTCACCCGCACCAGCTGCCACATCTGGTTGGCGTTCGGCGCGGCCGGGTCCGCGCCCCACTGCTGGATCGCGGTGCCGTCGCTCTGGCCGCCGTCGCGCAGGTCCAGCAGGGCGCCGGCGGACATGCTGCGGATCGAATACCACCCGCCACCCACCGGCTGGAAGCACCAGGCCTGGTTGGTGTTGCCCGCGAACGCCGTCCACTGGTGCATCTGCTGACCGTCCACATGGGACCCGTCCGGGTTGTCGAGGGCCAGGCCGGAGCGCACGTTGATGAGGCCGAAGCAGCCGCCGCCGGTAGCGGTGAGCCGCCAGCGCTGCGCGGTCGAGGCGGTGTCGCTGGACGAGACGATCGGCGCGCCGTCCGCGGTGGAGCCTCGCGACACGCCGACGGAGTCGCCGCTGGACCTGCTGACCACGCGGACCACGATGCCTGCCGCGGGGGCGGCGACCTGCGGTGCGGCGACGACCGGGGCGGTGGTGGGGGCCGCGGCCGACGCTGTGGCGCGGGGCCTCGCCGGGGTGGTGGCGGGTTTCGGACCGGCGGTGGTCGGCTGCGCCCCGGTCGCGGCGGGACCCGGCAAGGTCGTCTGTTGCGTGGCGGCCGGTGTCTGCGTCGTGGCGGATGGTTCGGTAGTGGTGGGGGTGTCCAGCGGTGGTGTGCCGGTCACCACGTCGAGCGGGGCACCGGCGGTGGCGGGGCCGCCGGCGGAGGGGGTCCGGCCCGACCTCGATGACGGGCCGGCGATGACGGCGACCACCGCCGAGGCCGCTACCAGCACGATCGCCGCCCTGACGAGGAGCCGCAGGCGTGACCTGCCCGGCGACGCGGGCGGTGGCGGGGCCGCCGGCCGCGGCTCGTCACCGGTGTCGGGCGGGTCGCCCATGGTGTCGCTCACGGTGTCGTCGGCACCTGCGGCGGACAGCAGGTCGGCGTGCTGCTGCCAGTACCGGGCATGCTCCCATTCGTCTGCCTGTTCGTCCACGGGTCGTCCTTCCTCGATGGATCACCGACACAACGTCGGTGACAGCGCCGGAGTTCACCCGACTTCAGAACCGGTGCGGACCGGTTAGGGTGGCAGCGTGTCCGACGTGGCCGACGGCTTGCTGCGGGGGCTGACGGCCGATCAGCGGTCCGCGCTCCGGTTCGCCGCGCTGCTCGGCGACGACATGCACGTCGCCGACCTGGTGAGCGTCCTCGGATGTTCCGGCGAGCGGGTGGCGGAGCTCGTCGCGGCGGGTGTCGCGGCGGGCGTCCTGTCCGCCGCCGGTGAGCGGGTCGCGTTCCGGCGGGCATCGGTCCGCTCGGCACTCGCCGAGCAGGTTCCGCCGGCGATCCGGCTCGGGCTGGCTGCGCACTTCGCACACGAGCTGGCCCGCGCCGACGTGGCCGACGACCGGGTGCCCGGGCTGCTCGCCGAGGCGGCCGACCCGCTGCGGACGTGGGTTTTCGAATGGCTCGCCGCGTTGCCGGAGGTCCGGCTGTACGCCGCGCCGACCGTCTACGTGGACCTGCTGGCCCGGGCGATGCGGGTGGCGCCGGTGGACGAGCCACGCTGGGCTCCCTTGGCCCGGCGGTTCCTACTGGTGTCGCTCCGGCTCGGGCAGGACCATGCGGTCGTCGGCGGCACCGCGCACGTCGTCGCCCGCACGGCCGACCCCGGCACCGCCGTCGAACAGGCGGCCAGGGTCGGCGTGCTGGGAGCGGACCGGGTCGAGACCGTCCTCGCTGATCTGCTCGCCGACGCGGAACGGGTCGATGGCCACCGCACGTCCGCGATCCGCGCCCACGCCGCCTCGTTCTGCTTCGAACGAGGCCGCTGGGACGAGGCGCTGCGGCACATCGCCCAGCTCGACCCGGCCGCCATCGACCACCCGGCGTTCGCCGAGCTGCACGGCATGCGCGCGGTCATCGCGTACCGGCGCGACGACCCCGAGGCCGGCGACCGCCACCTCCGCGCGGCCGGGCTCCAGCCGGGCGAACCGCCGACCGGCTCACACCTCGCCGACGCCGCGGCGCTGCGGGCGGAGTCCCTCGGCGACCCCGGCCAGGCGTTACGCATCCGCGCCGCACACCCGCCGGGGACGCCCGCCCTCGTCCGGCTGGCCATGACTCTGGGCGACCAGACGACCGCGAAGGCCGCGGCGGACACGGTCGGCGACGCACGGGCGGCCGCGGTGTGCCGGGCGATGCTGACCCGCGACGCCGACCGGCTGCTGTCCCTGGCCGAGGCCGACCTCGCCGACGGCCGCCGGCTGCACAGCGCCTTCGCGCTGGAGGAAGCGGCAGCGGTGCTGGCAGCGGCCGGCGACCGGACCGCAGCCCGGCAGCGGCTCACCGAGGCGACCGAACTGTACGCGGAGCAGGACGCCGCCTGGGACGTCCGGCGTGCCGAGGCCCGCCTGCGGCCGTGGGGGATCCGGCGGGGCACGAGGAGCGCGCACCGGTCCGCCCGCACCGGCTGGGCTGCGCTGACAGCGACCGAGCTGCGGGTCAGCCGGCTCGTCGCCCGCGGACTGTCCAACCTGGACATCGCCCGGCAGCTGATGCTGTCCCGCAACACCGTGCAGACCCACGTCTCGAACGTCCTGGCGAAGCTCGGCTGCCGGTCGCGGGTGGAACTGGCGCGGATGGTCACCCTCAACGAGCCGGCCGGCTGAGCCCGTCGCCGTCCGGGTGGGGTTCGCCGCGGGACCAGCAGGCACGGGCGATCTCGAGCCGGGACCGCAGACCCAGCTTTCCCCGGATCCGCGACAGGTGGGTCTGCACCGTGTTCGGGCTCAGGTACAGCTCGGCCGCGACCTCAGGCGTCGACAGTCCGCGGGCGACGAGCCGCGCGACCCGCAGCTCGGCCGGGCTGAGCGCGGCCCATCCGCTCGCCGGACGGTCCGCGGGTGCCCGCCGGCGGACGCCGTGCTCGCGCAGCCGCTCGTCCGCGCGGGCCACATCGGTCGCGCGGCGCTGGGCGGAATACCGCTGGGCGACGTCGCGCAGCAGCCGGCCGGCGGCGCCGCGCTCCCCCTCCCTGGCCAGGCAGACCGCGGCCTCTTCGAGGGCGAACGCCTGCTGCCGGGGTGCGGCGACCCGACCGAGGTCGTCCGCGGCGGTGAGCAGCCGGGTCGCGTCGCCGTCCAGCATCGCCCGCAGCAGCAGGACCGTTGCCCGCTGCGCCGGAAGCCGCTCGGACTGTGCCACGTGTTCGCAGCGCCGGACGGTGGACTCGGCGAGAGCGGTGTCGCCGGTGGTCAGTGCCAGCCGCAGGACGTGTTCGGCGCCGTGCAGGTGCGCCGGCCGGACCGCGAAGGCACGGTCGAGCAGTGTCCGGCGCAGCCGCAGCGCGAGGCCGGGGTCGCCGGAGCGTTCGGCGCTGACCGCGTACGCCTCGATCTGGTACGGCCGGGCGGCCGAGGCGGTCTTCGTCTCCCGTGCGCCGTCGAGCACCTCGAGGAGCCGGACCAGGTCGGGGTCGGTCGTGACGGCGGGGTCGTCGCGGGCGGTGAGGTAGGCGGCGCGGGCGGCCACGGCCCACAGGCCGGCCGCGCGCCGCGGGTCGGCGGTGCGCGCCAGGTCCGGCACCTCGGCGAAGGCCCGGTCGAGGGCGTCCGGCGGACCGGTCTGCACCAGTACGTCGATCAGGTCGCCGTGCAGCAGCACCCGCAGCTCGCCGCCCTCCACGTCAACGGGCAGCCTGCCGAGCACGGTCCCGAAGTCCACGTGCGGCCGGCCGGAAATGACGTCGCCTGCCTGCCCGGTCAGGATGCGGGCGTGGAGCGCCACGGCGGCGGCGAGGGGATCGTCCGCGGTGGAGCCGATCGCGGTGAGCCGTTCCCGGGCCCGGCCGTAGTCCCCGAGCCCGGCCAGCGCCACGGCGTGCCAGGCCATCAGCGCGGGCTGGGTCCGTCCCGTGCACAGTCTCGCCGCGGCGGTGAACTGTCCACTATGGACGCACGCCCGCACGGCCAGCCGCACGAGCCGGTCGCAGTCATGGCCCGACGCGATCGACACGACCGCGGCATGATGACCGAGCCACAGGTGCACCGCGGCGCGCCGGGCCGCGAGCACGCACCCCTCCGCCCGGTCCCCGGCCCTGGCACGGCGCAGCAACGCCGCGAACAGCGCCGGTTGCGTGAACAGCACCGCCTCCGGCACCCGCGCGAGCCAGCCGATCGCCGGTCCGGGCAGGTCCCCCGCGTGCGACAGGTGGTGGGCGACCGGCTCCGGGGCGGCCCCGGCGGCCAGCAGTGCCAGCGCCGCCGACCGGTGGAACCGCCGCCGGGCGCGACGGGTATGGGTCCCGGCGCAGCCCCGCCGGACCATGTCGCTGCGGAACACGAGGTACCGGCCGTGGCTGCCCAGGACGCCGTGCTCGATCCCCGCGGTCAGCGCCATGGCCACCCGCGGCAGCGGGATCGCGGTGGCGTCACTGAGCTCCGCCGCATCGAATCGCACCCGCAGCAGCGCCGCGGCGCGCAGGATGCGGCGGGTCGGCGCAGGCAGGTCACGCAGGGCCAGGCGACTCAGGATCGCGGCGGTCGTGCCCAGCGGGCCGCGCAGCTCGGACAGGCCGTCGGCCACCTCCGGCAGGTTGCGGTCCGACAGTTCGGTGAGCAGGTCGCGCCCGTGGTCCGGGTCCCCGTCCAGCGCGTCCAGGGCGCGGGTCAGCCGCAGGCCAGGGGTGGTGTCGCCGGCCGCGGCCACTCGGGCCGTGTGCGCGCCCGTCACGCCGCGTCCGCGACCTGGAAGACCTCGCCGGAGAACAGGACGAGGGCGAAGAAGCGGACATGTCCCGGCGCGACCGGCACGGCGCCCACAATGCTCGTCGGGCCACCGGCGGCGGTCCCCCGGGCGGCGACGTAGTTCTGTCCGTCCCGGCCTACGGCGTACAGCTCGAAACCGTCCCCGGCCTGCAGCCCGACCGCCACGGCCCGGACGTCCGCGCCGCCGCCGGGACGGTCCGCGACCGTGACCGACAGGGTGCCCCGCCGCGGCCCGGTCCGGCTGCCGACCCGGACGGTGGCAGCCCCCTCGTCGGACGCGCCCGCGGACGGCAGGACCGCGTAGCAGCCGCCGGCGCCGAGCACGACGCCCAGCATCAGCGCGGCCACCGGGACCACGACGCCCCTGGACGGCTGGGTGCGTCCGCTCGAGATCCGTTCGAGCTCGGCGACCGCCTCCGCCGGCAGGGCCGCGACGAGGACCGCGATCTCGCTGTGCCGGTCCGCCACCGTCCGGCAGCCGGCGCAGCGCAGCAGGTGCGCCTCGAACCGTGAGCGTGCGGGGGCGGGCAGGGCGCCCGTCAGGTACAGGTCGACCCGTTCGTGCACGTGGGTGTCGCGCCAGCCGACGCCGTTGAACGGCCCCATGTTCGGTGTGCTCCCCTGCGGCGAGGGCCCGGTTCGGTGGTCCGGGCCGGGACGGGCTGAGTCCCGGCTACTACACCGGCTGAAACGACCCCCGGGTTCGACGCGGCCCCCGAATTTTTTCGTCGCGGTCCGCCGGTCGCGGTCCGCTGGGTCAGACCGTGAGGCGGTACCCATGTTTGATCACGGTCTGCACGAGGTCGAGGCCCGGCACCGCGCGCCGCAGCCGGGACACCGACATCTCGATCGCGTGGTCGTCGACGTCGGTCAGGGCGGGCACCAGCCGGCGGATGTCGGCGCTGGACAGCACCTTGTCCGGTTGCAGGGCGAGGGCCCGCAGCACGTCGATCGGGCCGCGCTGGATCGGGTACAGCTGTCCGTCGAGCAGCGCCGCGTCGCCGCGTACCTCCAGGGGACGGCCGGCGGCGGTGGCGTGCACCGCCCGGTCCAGGACCGACCTGGCCAGCAGCGCGGCGGTCTCCTCGTCGAACGGCATCGGCGGGACGAGCGGGGTGACGCCGTGCGCGCGGAGCACGGCGTCGGCGAGGGGTCCGCGGCAGACCGCCGGGACGTGCGTGCCGAGCTGGGCGACGACGGCGGGCAGCCGGCCGTGGTCGGTGGCGAAGCGCAGCACGTGTCCGGTCGCGACCGGGTCGAGCCAGGCGACCGCGTCGAGGTGGCGGCGGCTCATCAGCTCGACGACCCGCCGGACGCCGAGCACGTCGTTCGGCGGTTCCGTCCGGTACGTCGGCACCTCGGCCACGTCGGCGCCACCGGCCCGTAGCACCTGGCAGGCCTCGAGCTGGTACGGCGCGTCAACCTGGGCGATGATGCGCCGCCCGGCGGGCCGGTGGGTCAGCAGGTACCGGTAGAGCTCGTCGGCGGACCCGCCGGCGGTCGACATGATGTCGCGCAGTCCGCCGGCCCGCATGGCGTCGGCGGTGCGGGCGTCGGCGGCGAGCAGGCGGACCCGGCGCAGCGCCGCCAGCAGCCGGCCCGGTTCGGGTGCCAGGTCGATCCAGGCCCGCACGCCGCCGGCGGAGGCGACGACGACGTCGTCGACGTGCCCGTCGAGGCACGCGGTGGTGGCCCGGCCGACCGCGGCCGGGTCGGGCTGCGGGACCGCGCGGACGCCCTGGACCGACACGATCCGGGCGCCGTGCTGTTCGAGCAGGTCGGCGAGGCGGTGGCGGCGGCGGTGGCTGATCACGGCGACGGTGAACCCGGCGAGGAGGGCCGGGGTGCCGGCGGCGCTGGCGGCGGCCGCCCGTTGCTTGACCACGGTCTCCTTCCCCGAGCGGGCGAGAGGGTGGCGGGTTGGGGTGGGTCCGGATCGTATGTCGTGGGGTCGGTGGCCCGCTGGGGCCGTCAGGTCACCGATTGGCAACTTGATCGGGTCCGCCGGTCGGCCGTACGGGTGCCTCGAGGTGTCGCCACGCAGGTCACGGCGGATGGGTGCGGTCCGGGCACCGCGCGGCGGACCCGCGGGACCGAGATTAGTGATCTTGTGAGGCGTCTTGCAGAACGGTCACACGTGACGGCCGCCCCTGGTGTACGGGTGGCGACAGCGCCAACACTCGTCTCACCCGCCGCACACGTGATTGGAGGAGGCTGATGAGCGACGCCGACGTGCTCGTCCTGGACGCGGACCCGCCGGTCGCGCCCGACGCCTTCACAACAGCACCGATGATCGCCGGAGCACTGACGCGTGCCGAGGCGCCGATGAACCTGGTGCCGGCGTTGCTGCTCGAACGCCTCGGCACACCCGTCCTCGTCGTGTGCGGCCAGCAGCTGCCCGTTCCGGACCTGGTAGGCAGACACCCCGAGCTGCGCGGATACCTCGGCCGGCAGATCGTCGTCGGGTTCCCGCCCGAGCACCTGCAGGACGCCGTGGTCGGGCTGCCCCGCGCGGCGGGACCGTCGGTGCTGGTGCTGCACGGGATCGTGCGGCTGGTCCGCCACGACGGCCGGGACCGGATCGTCCACCTCGAGCTGGCCGACACCGACCAGCTGTCCCCGCCGACGATGGTGGCGCGGGTCAGCCCGCTGTCAGCGGCCGGCGCCGGCGAGCCGATCATGCTCGCCGTCGACAGCCGGCACCTGGTCGTGTTCGACACCGACGACGGCCGCAGGCTGTGGTGACGGCTCTGCGGCTGGCCACGATCGCCAGGACCGCCGCGGGCGCCGCGACGGGATGCGTGCTGCTGCTGACGGCCGCCTGCACCACCGCCACGGGGACCGCCAAGCCGTTCGCGGGGCAGACGGTCGAGGTCGCGGGCAGCTGGACCGCGTCCGAGCAGGCGAACTTCGAGCGGGTGCTGCGCGAGTTCGGCAAACAGACCGGCGCGCGCGTGCGGTACACCCCCGGCGGCAGCGACCTCGACGTTCTGCTCTCCTCCCGGATCGGCGGCGGCAAGCCACCGGACATCGCGATGATCCCGCAGCCCGGGGTCCTCGCCCGGTACGCCGCCACAGGTGCCGCGAAGCCGATCACGGGCCAGGCGGCGCAGGCGGTCCGGGCGCACTTCTCGCCGCAGTGGCAGCGGCTCGGCAGCGTCGACGGCCGGCTCTACGGCGTCTACTTCAAGGCCGCGAACAAGTCGATCATCTGGTACCGCACCGAGGCGTTCACGGCAGCGGGGGTACAGCCCCCGCGGACGCTGGACGAGCTGACGGTCGTGTCGCAGACCCTCGTCGACTCCGGCACGGCGGCGATGACGGTGCCCGGCGCCGACGGCTGGCCGCTGACCGACTGGTTCGAGAACGTGTACCTGCAGCTCGCCGGCGCCGACCGGTACGACATGCTCGCCGCGCACCAGCTGCCGTGGACGGACCCGACCGTGGTGGAGACACTGCGGGCGATGGGCCGGTACTGGGCCTCGCCGCGGTTCCTGCAGGGCAGCTGGAACGGGGCGCTGCAGACCACGTTCACCCGGTCGGTCGCCGACGTCTTCGGCCCCAAGCCCGGCTCGGCGATGCTGTACGAGGCGGACTTCGTCACCACCGAGATCGACAAGCTCGGCCTGTACCGCGTCGGCGGGGGAGCCCGCTACTTCGCCTGGCCGTCCGTCGACGGTACCGGCGAGGCGGTCGTCGCCGGCGGGGACGCGGCGGTGGCGTTCACCGACCGGCCGGCGACGATGGCGCTGATCGCGTACCTGGCCACACCCGAGGCGGCGGCGATCATGGCCACCCGTGGCGGGTTCCTGTCCGTCAACCAGGACCTGGACACCGCCGTCTACCCCGACGCGACCACCCGGGCCCTCGCCGAGACGCTGCTGCACGCGCCGACGCTGCGGTACGACCTGTCCGACATGACCCCGCGCACCTTCGGCGGCGGCAACGGGGCCAGCATGTGGCGGATCCTGCAGTCGTACCTCGCCGCGCCGCAGACCGACCCGGCGGTGGTCGCGGCGCGCCTCGAAGACGCCGCGACCAAGGCGTACGGGGTCCTGTGATGGCACAGACCGGCAGAACCTGGACCGCCGCGAGATCCTCGGCCGCGGCCTGGTTCCTCGCGCCCGCGGTGCTGCTCGTCGCCGTGCTCGTCCTCGTCCCGATCGGGCAGACGCTGTGGCTGAGCCTGCACGACGCGGCCGGCCGGGACGCTGTCGGCGCGGCCAACTACGCGGACATCTTCACCGCGCCGGAGATCCGCCGGGCGCTGCTCAACAACGCGATCTGGATCGTCGTCGTGCCGAACCTCGTCACCGCGGTCGGGCTGCTGGCCGCGGTCCTCGCCCAGCGGGTCCGCCGCTCGACCGCGGTGCGGGTGGTGCTGTTCATGCCGATGGCGATCTCGCTGGTCTCGGCCGGGGTCACGTTCCGCCTCGTGTACGACGAGAGCCCGGACCGGGGTGTGCTCAACGCGGTCGTCGTCGGTGTCCACGACACGTTCAAGCCGCCGTCGCAGTACCACGGCGCACGGGCCCGCGACGGGCAGGCGCTCACCCCCCGCGACGGCGGGCTGCAGACGACGCAGCCCGTCACCGACCGGGAGCCCGTGCTGCTGCCACTCGTCGGCCTGGCACCTCGGCAGCTGCCGAAGTCCGCGACCCAGGCCGGCACCAGCGGCATCGTCCAGGGCACAGGGCTGCGCGGCGTGGTCTGGTCCGACTTCCTGGCCGTGGGCGGCAGGCCCGGCGCCGTCGACACCGGTGAGCTCGGCCTGCCCGGAGTGGACGTCGAAGTCCTTCGCAGCGGCACGGTCGTGGCCCGCACCCGCACCGCCGCGGACGGCACCTTCCACCTGCCGCAGCTGACCGGCCAGGACTACGTGGTGCGGCTCGCCGCCGGGAACTTCACCGAACCGTTCGCGGGCCTCACCTGGCTCGGGCCGTCCCTCGTCACGCCGGCGCTCATCGGCACGTACATCTGGATCTGGGCCGGCTTCGCGATGGCGCTGGTGACGGCCGGGCTGGCCGCGATCCCGAAGGAGACCCTCGAGGCCGCCCGGATCGACGGCGCCGGCGAGTGGCAGGTGCTGCGCGCGGTCACGGTGCCGCTGATGCGTCCCGTGCTGATGGTCGTGCTGCTGACCCTCACCGTCAACGTGCTCAAGGTGTTCGACCTGGTGCTGGTCCTGGCACCGGAGTCGGCGCAGGGGCCGGCGTCGGTGGTGGCCCTGGAGATGTGGCGCTCGTCGTTCGACAACATCGGCCGCAGCAGCGCGCTGGGCATCCTGCTGCTCGTGCTCGCCCTGCCGGGCGTGCTGTACAACGTCCATCGCCTGCGAAGGAGCGAGCGGTGAGCATCTTCGCGCCGGTCGGTGTCCCGGAACTGCAGCCCGCCGGGACCGAGCCACCGCCACCACGACCCGGCCCGGCGGCACGGGCCGTGCGGCACCTCGGCCGCGGCGGCGCCCAGGTCGTCGTCGTCGCGATCGGCCTGTGGTGGCTGATGCCGATCCTGGGCCTCGCCGTCACCAGCATGCGCAGCCCGGCCGACAACAGCGCCACCGGCTGGTGGACCGTGCTGAGCAAGCCGGCCCAGCTGACCCTGCGCAACTACGAGGGGCTGCTCGCCGACGGCCGGCTCACCCACGCCCTGTGGAACACGGTGCTGATCTCCGTCCCGTCGACGGTCCTCGTCGTGGCGATCGGCGCCGCCGCCGCGTACCCGCTCGCCTGGCTGGAGTTCCGCGGCCGGTACGCGCTGACCCTGCTCCTTGTCGGGCTCATCGCGGTGCCCGTGCAGGTGGCGATCATCCCCGTCGCGCGGATGTTCCGGCTGCTCGGCGTCTACGGCAGCATCCCGGCGGTGGTCGCCTTCCACGTCGCGTTCGGCCTGCCGTTCGCGATCTTCCTGCTGCGCAGCTTCTTCGTGGCGATCCCGCCCGACCTGATCGAGTCCGCGCGGATGGACGGCGGCAGCGAGTTCGCCATCTTCCGGCGGGTGGTGCTGCCGCTCGGCGCGCCGGCCCTGGCGTCCCTGGCGGTATTCCAGTTCGTGTGGGTGTGGAACGACCTCATCGTCGCCCTCGTCTTCGCCGACTCGGACAGCGCGCCGATCACCTCGGCGATCCAGGAACAGATGCGGTCGTTCCCTTCCAACATCGACGTCATCGCCCCCGGGGCGTTCGTGTCGATGGCGGTGCCGCTGCTCGCGTTCCTGCTGTTCCAACGCTTCTTCAAGCAGAGCGTCCTGGCCGGTTCGGTCCGGTAGCCGCACCACCCTCCCCCGCCCTCGTGACCGTCGGTCGAAGACGACCGGCCGGCCGCCCGGGTGTCCCCCGCCATCGTTCAGACGGGTCCCTGATGACACCTCCCTTACTGACACCTCCCTTGCTGACGCCGCCCCAGCCGATGCCGGCAGCCCAGACGACACCGATTCCCGCCCCCGCGGCACCGGCGAGCGCACCGGCCCGCCGTCTGCCGGTCGAGGCCGACTGGTTCCGGCGCGCGGTCTTCTACGAGGTCCTCACCCCTGCCTGCTTCGACTCCAACAACGACGGCGTCGGCGACCTGCTCGGGCTGGTGTCCAAACTGGACTACCTGCGGTGGCTCGGCGTCGACTGCCTCTGGCTGCCGCCGATCTACGACTCGCCGCGCCGCGACGGCGGCTACGACATCCGCGACTACTACACGATCTGCCCGGAGTACGGCACCCTCGACGACTTCGTGACGCTGCTCGACGAGGCGCACGCCCGCGGCATCCGGGTCATCACGGACCTGGTGCTCAACCACACCTCCGACACCCACCACTGGTTCCAGGAGTCGCGGCGGGACCCGGCCGGGCCCTACGGCGACTTCTACGTGTGGCGCGACGACGACACCGGCTACCCCGATGCCCGGATCATCTTCGCCGACACCGAGCCGTCGAACTGGACGTTCGACCCCGTGCGGCAGCAGTTCTACTGGCACCGGTTCTTCCACCACCAGCCGGACCTCAACTACGACAACCCGGTCGTCGCCGAGACGATGCTCGACGTGGTCCGCTTCTGGCTCGACCTCGGCATCGACGGCTTCCGGCTCGACGCGGTGCCGTACCTGTTCGAGCGTGAGGGCACCGACTGCGCCGGCCTGCCGGAGACCCACGAGTACCTCAAACGCATCCGCAAGATCGTCGACGACGAGTACCCGGGCAGCGTGCTGCTCGCCGAGGCCAACATGTGGCCGGCTGACCTGGTCGAGTACTTCGGCGACGCCGACACCGGCGGCGACGAGTGCCACATGGCGTTCCACTTCCCGCTCATGCCGCGCATCTTCATGGCGGTCCGCAAGGAGTCCCGGATCCCGATCTCGGAGATCCTCGCGCAGACCCCGAAAATCCCCGAGCACTGCCAGTGGGGCACGTTCCTGCGCAACCACGACGAGCTGACCCTGGAGATGGTCACCGACGACGAACGCGACTACCTGTACGGCGAGTACGCCCGCGACCCGCGGATGCGGCTCAACCTGGGCATCCGGCGGCGGCTCGCGCCGATGCTCGGCAACGACCGCGACCAGATCGAGCTGTTCACGTCGCTGCTGCTGTCGCTGCCCGGCTCGCCGGTCATCTACTACGGCGACGAGATCGGCATGGGCGACAACGTCTACCTCGGCGACCGCGACGGCGTCCGAACCCCGATGCAGTGGAACGTCGACCGCAACGGTGGCTTCTCCCGCTGCGACCCCAGCCAGCTGTACTTGCCGATGAACGGCGGCTGGGTGTACGGCTACCAGTCCGTCAACGTGGAACGGCAGTTGGAGGAGCCGGCGTCGCTGCTGCACTGGACCCGCAAGATGCTGGCGATCCGCAAGCAGCACGTGGCGTTCGCCCTCGGCGACCTGACCGACCTGGGCGGCTCCAACGGCGCGGTCCTGGCGTTCCTGCGCGAATACCACGAGCAGGGCACCGGCGAGACGCTGCTGTGCGTGCACAACCTGTCCAAACACCCGCAGCCCGTCCAACTGCCGCTCGGGTCCCGGTTCCACGGTCACGTCCCGGTCGAGCTGACCGGCGACACCCGGTTCCCCAGCATCGGGTTGCGCCCCTACCTGCTGACCCTGCCCGGCTACGGCTCGTACTGGTTCCGCATCGTGCCCCCGAACCGGCGCCGGGGCAACGGCCATGGCCGATGACCGCGACGGCGACCTGTTCGAGGCCAGCCTGATGCTGCTGGCCGGCTCGACGGGCCTGCAGCACGCCGGTGCCGGCCGCGGCCGCGACCTGTGGTCGACGGTCGCCGCGGGCGCCGGCACCCAGCTGTGGGTCGAGTTCGAGACCGAACCGGCCGCGGTCCGCTTCGCCGACCTGATGCTCGCCGTGCCGGACGTGCGGTGCTGGATGCGGCGGCGGGTCGCGGGCATCCGCCGTCGCTACGAGACCTTCGTCGTCGACGTGGACACCGCCTCACCGTCGAGCACGGTCGGCCGGCTGCGCGGCGAGTGGACGCAGAACGTCGGCCTGCTGCTCGGCGGCGACGCCGCCGATGAGCTGACCCTGCGCACCCGGGCGGCGGCGGTGTGGCGCTCCGCGCTGCTGACCGCGGCACCCAGGGTGTCGTCGGCCGGCCTGCGGCTGCGGGAACGGGACCGCGCCTCGGTGCGCCTGCTGGTGCGGGCCGCGCAGATACTCGGCGTCACCTGCCACGCCCGCAACGCCCGCGGCTTCCAGGTGATCCACGTCGAGGGCCGCGACGTGATCACCCTGCTGTCGACGATCCGCTCGTCGCCGGTTCCCGCCGGCAGGCATCACCGGGGCTGAAAAGTCATCTGACCCTGCAGGCGCCGCCGTCCGTAGTGCACGAGGAGGACATCCGCACAGCGCACCGCCAGGAGGGCCACGGCCATGACATCGTCGCCTGCGGATCCGACCGTCCGGCTGGTCCGCGCGCTGCGGGAGCTGTTCGACCAGGTGCCCGACCTGCAGCGCCGGTACCGGGCGGCGATGTCGCGGATCCGTCCGGACGAGGCGCTGGGCCTGGCCGACGCGTGGACCGCGTTCCACCGCGCGCTGACCGACGCCCGCTACGAACCCGGGACGGGCGGGCTCCTGCACCCCGCCGACCGGACCGACCGGACCGGGCAGCCGCCGGAGCGGGTCATGCGGGTCGCCGCGGACCTGTCCGACGCGCGGATCCGGCTGCGGGAGCAGCTCGAGGCCGCGGAGGCGGCCGAACCGGTGACCGGCCCGCCGCAGGACGTCACCCTGGCCACCGTGCTGGCCCGCTGGCGGCTGTTGCACCGCGGCGAGCCGGAGCTGCGGTGGGCGGTCGCCCGTGCGATGGCCGCGCTGCCCGCCGCCGACCGATGCCGGGTGCGGGGCCTCGCGCCACTGGCTGCCGGGTACGCCGCGTACCTGACGGCGGAACGGGCGCTCGCCGTGCAGTGGGCGGTCGCCGCTGACGGGCGGGATCCGGGGGCGGTGGCGGCGCTGGATGACCGGCTGTCCCGCACGACCGGGCTCCGGGACCGGCTCGACCAGCTCATCGCGGGATACGGCGAGCCCACCCCGCCACCGCCCGAACCAACGCTGCGACCACAGTTCGGACCACAGCCGCCGGCCAGACCGTCGCCCGCGCCGCCGCCGCTGGTCGGGCAGCCCGTCGGGGTCGAGTTCCGGGCCGCGCTGGACGGGCTTCATGACGGGTATCCGGAGCTGATCGCCGGCTGCCGGCGGTTCCTCGGCGCGCTCGGCGCCCTGAGTGGCCGGCCCAGGGCGAGTTCGCTGCGTGAGGAGCTGCTGCGTGCCTGGGGCCGCTACGACGACGCCCTGGCCGGTCTGAACCAGCGCATCAACGGCGACCAGGCCGGACACGTCACCAGCCAGGTCACCGGTTGGGGTCTGCGGGCCACGCTCGATCACGCCGCCCAGCTACGCGCCGAGCTCCGGCACGCCGCGGGCTTGCGCGCCGGCCTGGCGGACCAGCTGGCCGAGGCCGAGGCGTGGCTGGCCCGAACCGCTGCGGCGGCCGATGCGACGGCGAGGCAAGCGCTCACCAGGGTCAGATCAGCCGATCGGGCGATCCGGATGGGCCGGACGACGGATTCTCCGGCCGGGGATGAACTCGTGGCGGCCGCGGCACGTACCAGGGCCAGACATTGACACGGAGGTAGCAGATGCCCAGTGACACCGACGCCGCCGCCACCGCGTGGGTACTGGCGAGTGCCGCGCTGGTGCTGCTGATGACGCCCGGCGTCGCGTTCTTCTACGGCGGCATGGTCCGGCGCACCAACGTCATCGGCATCATCGTGCAGAACGTCGCCACCCTCGCCATCGTGACCGTCACCTGGGTCACGGTCGGCTTCACGATCGCGTTCGCGCCCGGGAACGAGTACCTCGGCGACCTGCGCTGGCTCGGTCTCAACGACCCGGCCGGGCGGGCGGAGTCGGCGCCGCACCTGCCGCTCATGGTGTTCGCCCTGTTCCAGCTGATGTTCGCCGCGATCACCCCGGCGCTGGTCACCGGCAGTGCCGCGGAACGGTGGCGGTTCGGGCCGTTCTGCGCGTTCGTCGCGGTGTGGTCGGTCCTGGTGTACGCGCCGGTCGCGCACTGGGTCTTCGCCCCGCAGGGGTGGGCCGCGCGGTGGGGTGCCCTCGACTTCGCCGGTGGGACGGTGGTGCACGCGAACGCCGGTGCCGCCGCCATCGCGGTCGCGGTCGCGCTCGGAAGGCGGCGTGGCTGGCCCGCCGAAACGAGCCGCCCGCACAGCCTGCCGATGGTGATGACGGGCCTGGCGCTGCTGTGGTTCGGCTGGATCGGGTTCAACGGCGGCTCGGCGTACGGCGCCGACCAGCTCGCCGGCACGGCCGCCGTGAACACGATGGTCTCCGCGTCGGCCGGGCTGATGGCATGGGCCTTCACCGAACGGGTGCGGTACGGCAAGACGACCGGCCTTGGCGCGGCCTCAGGGGTGGTGGCGGGACTGGTCGCGATCACGCCGGCGGCGGGTTACGTCGCGCCGGGCGGTGCGCTCGCGATCGGGGCCGTCGCGGGTCTGCTGTGCCATCTGCTGGTCGGTGTGAAGGTGTGGTTCAAGGTGGACGACTCGCTCGACGTCGCCGCCGTTCACCTCGGCGGCGGGGTCATCGGCGCGATCTGCGTCGGGCTGTTCGCGACGAAGTCCGTCAACGCGGCCGGGGCGACCGGTCTGTTCTACGGCGGCGGGTACCACCAGCTGGTCCGGCAGGTCGTGCCGGCGGCGGTGGTCGTCGCGTACTCGCTGCTGCTGACCCTGCTCATCTGCGGCGTGCTCAACCGGTTACTGGGCAACCGGGTCACCGGCCGGGCCGAGGCCGCCGGGCTGGACCTCTCCGAGCACGGGGAGGCCGCGTACGACCTGGCCGGCAGCGACATCCCGGCAGTACAGGACACCCAGGACGGGCGGACGGCGGTGCAGGCCCGGTGAACGCCCACCCGAGGTCGCGGGCCGCCGCGGCGGTCCTCACCGTGGCGGTGATGAGCGCCGTGCTCGGCGCCGGACTGTCCAGCTCGTGGTCGCAGCTGTCCCGCCAGCGTGGCCTCGTCGCCGCGGAGCGGGCCGGGGTCGCCTACCTGGAGCCGCTGACCGCCCTCGTCGGGGCGCTGACCACGGCCGGGTCCGGTGCGGCGCGAGGCGAGCCGCTCGACGCCGGTCCGCTGCACGCGGCGGCCGCCGAGGTGGCCGCCGCCGACACCGCGCACGGTGCGCTGCTGGGCACCGGCCCCCGCTGGTCGGAGCTGCGGCGGCGGATCGGCGCGCTGACCGGCGGACCGGGCGGCTACCAGGACCTGCGTGACGCGGCGGGCCTCGCGACCGAACTCGCCACGCAGGTCGGCGACGCGTCGCACCTCGTCCTGGACGCCGAGCTCGACGTGTACTACCTGACGGACGCCGGGCTGCGGCTGCCCGCCGTGATGTCCGGCGCCGCCCGCGTCGCGGACCTCGTCGCGCTGCCGCCCGGCACCGGCGCCGCAGCCTCCGGCGACGCGGATGAACGGGCCGCCGCGGTCGCCGTCGCCCGGTACGAGGTGGCCGTCGCCGTGGCCGCGATCAGCACCGGGTTGCGCAAGAGCGCGCAGAACACCACCCTCCTGTCGACCGGCACCGACCTCACCGGCCAACAGGACGCCTTCCAGACCGCCGTCGACACGCTGACCCCGCCCGCGCTCGTCCGCGACCTGAGCGGGCAGGTGACACCGGCCGGGTCGGCCGACGCCGCCGCCAGGGTCGGCCGGGCCGCGGCCGGTCTCGCCGCCGCGATCTGGGACCGGCTCGACACGCTGCTCGCGGACCGCCAGGCCGGGCTCGTGCGGCAGCAGCGGCTGGTGATGGGCGGCGCTGCGACCGTGCCTGCCGGCGCCCTCGTCCTGCTGTGGCTGTTCGCCCCCGGCCGGCGCTCCCACGCGGCCGACGACGACGCGGGCGGCGACGCGGGCGGGACCGAGCCGGAGGCGCCGCAGATCAGCCTGATCGACGCCCGGGACCTGCTCGGCGCCGAGGAACTGGTGCACGTCGGCCGGGCGGTGCGGCCACGACCCAGGGAGCACGACGGTGCTCGATGACCTCGGGATCCGCCAGAAGCTCAGCCTGCTGCTGGTCCTGCCGCTGTCGGTGGTGGTGTGCACGATCGTGCCCTTCACCGTCGAACGGGTCGACGACGCGCGGGCCGCGGCGGTCACCGCGCGGTCCGCCCGGCAGGCCCGGCAGGTCGGCGGCCTGGCACAGGACCTGCAGCAGGAGCGGGTGGTCGCCCTCGCCTACCTGGTCCTGCCGGCGACGGACCGGTCCGCGGTGCTCGCCCGGCAGCAGCTGGTCGACGACGGCGTGGCCCGCATCCGCGCCGGTGGACCGGCGACCGACCTCGCCATGGCCCTCGACCGGGTCGACGGGCTCGACTCGCAGCGGCAGGCGGTGCTGTCCCGCGAGGCCGACCCGGATGCGGTGTCCGACGCCTACCGCGACACGATCCTGGCCCTGCTCGGCGCGCTGCACCTGACCGCCCAGGACGGGGTCGACGCGGCCGGGCTGCGGCAGCTGTGGACCCTGGACGCATTGCTGCGCGCCGACCAGGCCGCCGGTGACGTCGCCGCCGCCCTGCTGGTCGCCGCCGCCGACCGCGCCGCCGGTGCGCCCGCACTCGCCGCGGCCGTCGCGGCCGAGCGGCAGCAACGCGACCGGTTCCGGCAGCTCGCCGACGACCGGCAGGTGGCGTTGCTCGACGCCGTGGAGCGTGGCCCGTCCGGGCAGCGGTTCACGGCCCTCACCGACCTGCTCAGCGGCAAGGACGCCGCCGACGCGGTGACCGTGCTCGGTGTGGCCGACGCGTACGGGGCGTTGCGGCAGACCGTCGAGGACCGGATCGCGGCGGACGTCGCCCGGGCCGCGGACCGCCGGGAATCGGACGCCCGGACCACCGCGCTGGGAGTCGGGCTCGGCGCCGCCCTCATGCTCGCCGTCGTCGTCGGCCTGTCGGTGCGGCTGAGCCGGTCCATCGCGGCGCCGCTGCGACGGTTGACCCGGGCCGCCGCCGCGGTCGCCGACATCGCCGGCGCCGAACTGGTCCGCGTCGACGACGCCGACGAGGCGGTGTCCCGGCCGACCCGCTTCGCGGCGGTCAACATCCATGGCCAGGACGAGATCGGTGAGCTGGCCGCCGCCATCAACCGGGTCCAGGCGACCGCCGCCCTGCTGCTGGAGCGGCAGGTCAGCACGCGCCGCAACGTGGCCGCCATGTTCGCCGGCATCGCCCGCCGGACCCAGGGCCTGGTGAGCCGGCAGCTCGGCCTGATCGACGACATGGAACGCGACGAGCAGGACAGCGGGGTGCTGGAACGGCTGTACCGGCTCGACCATGTGACCACCCGCCTGCGGCGCAGCGCCGACTCGCTCCTGGTGGTCTCCGGCGACCGCGACGGGGAACTGCTCTCCCCGACCCCGCTCGCCACCGTGATCCGGGCCGGCACCGCGGAGATCGAAGGCTTCCAGGCCGTGCGGCTGGGCCGGGTCACCGACGTGCTGATCGCCGCGGAGCTCGTCGCCGACCTGCGGCTGCTGCTCGCCGAACTGCTGGAGAACGCGACGGCCTTCTCACCACCCGGCGCGTTCGTGGAGGTGGTCGCCGACCTCAGCGACGGGTGCCGGATCACGGTCGCGGACGCCGGGATCGGCATGCCCGCGACGCGGATGGAGGAGGAGAACCGGCGCCTGGTGGAGCGGCCACGCCTCGACGTGGCACCGACCGACGTGCTCGGGCTCTTCGTGGTGGGGCGGCTGGCACGCCGGCACGGGTTGACGGTGCTACTGGCGCCGACGCCGACACAGGGTGTCACGGCCACGGTCCTGATCCCGCCGCGCCTGTACACCGTGCCCCGCAGCCTGTCAGCCGACCTGCCGGCCGGTCCCGCGAACGGATCGGCGAACCCGCCGGGGGCGGCCCACGACGCGCAGCCGGCAAACGGATCAGCGAACGGGTCGGCGGCTGCGTCGCCGGCCGTGCGGCGGTGGGCGGCCACGCTGGACGACTCGTTCGGCTGGTTCGCCGGGCAGGAGAAGACGAACGGCCATCCTGTCGTGGTCGCAACGGCGCCTGCCGCAGCCGAGGACGGACGACCTGTCTCCCGAAACGGGCTGCACAGGCGTACTCCGGGCAGGTTCGCGTCGGCCTTCGAGACCTCGCCGACAGCTCGAACGACCGCCGACCGGGACGCGCCTGCCGAGTTCCGTGATGCGGAGACCGAGGCAGCCCAGCTGGCCGCGTTCACGCAAGGCGCCGAACGCGCCGCGGCCGGGGGCCCGGTCCCCGCGCCTCGGCCGGCCACCGAATCCCGGACGGCGCCGCACGGTCTCACCCGGCGGACTCCCGGCGCGCACCTGTCCGCCTCCGCGCGACCGAACCCCCGGGCCGCCGCTGCGCCCGGCGCCGCTGCTCAAGGCGCCGCCGCGGACGCGGGACCGCAGCGGGATCCCGAATCGGAGCGGGCCGCCCTGGACGGATTCGTCGCAGGGCTCGCCCACGCCGCGTACAGCCTCACTGAACTCGAACCAACGGACCGGAAGGGGCAGCGATGACCGTACCGATGCAGCATGTCAGCGCCGAGGCGGAGCAGTTCAACTGGCTGCTCGATCAGTTCGCCACCAACACCCCGCTCGTCGCCGACGCGATCGCGGTCTCGTCGGACGGGCTGCTCATCGCGACGACCAACTCGCTGGAGCGGGCCGACGCGGACCGGATGGCGGCGATCACGTCGGCGATCATCAGCCTGGCCAATGGCGCCTCACAGGTGTTCGACCTCGGCGCGCCCAACAAGGTGATCATCGACCTGAGCCGCGGCTACCTGCTGGTCAGCGCGATCAGCGTGGGCGCCGTGCTGGGTGTCCTCGCGGCGAAGTCGGCGAACCTCGGCCAGCTCGCCTACGAGATGGCCATGTTCGCCAACCGTGCCGGTGCGGTCCTGACGCCGGGCCTCATCGAGGAGCTCAAGAGCAACGTCGGGTACTGACGATGACCCACCCTGACTCCCGCCACGGCCCTCGTCACGATCCCGGCACCGGGCGACCGGCCGCGTCGGCGGTGCGGCCGTATCTGCTCACCGGCGGGCGGGCCCGTCCCGACGCCGTGCTGGAGATCGAGGCGCAGGTCCTGACCACGGCCGCGGGTGAGGACGCCCTGGACCGCCACCGGTACGAGCAGCGCGAGATCGTCCTGCTGTGCCGCCGGCCCCTGGCGGTCGCCGAGGTCGCCGCCCGGCTCGGCCTGCACCTCGGCGTGGCCCGGGTGCTCGTCGGCGACCTCGTCGCCTGCGGGCACCTGGCCGCCCGCCGCCCGGACCATGCCCCGCACCGCAACGTCGCCATCATCGAGAGGGTCATCCGTGGGCTTCAAGCCATCCACTGACATCCCCAGCGGGCAGACACCACCCGGCCGGCGGCCTCCGCTGCCCGTGAAGATCGTCATCGCGGGCGGCTTCGGGGTCGGCAAGACGACCACGGTCGCCGCGGTCTCCGAGATCCCGGTGCTGACCACCGAGGCCGCGATGACCGAGGTGGCCGCCGCGATCGACCGGACCGGCCACGTCCCGGCGAAGGTCACCACGACCGTGGCCCTGGACTTCGGCTGCATCACCATCGACGAGGAGATCAAGCTGTACCTGTTCGGCACGCCCGGCCAGGACCGCTTCGGCTTCATGTGGAACGACCTGACGACCGGCGCGCTCGGCGCACTCGTCATCGTCGACGTCCGCCGTCTCGACGACTGCTATCCGTCCGTCGACTACTTCGAGCAGGCAGGCATCCCGTTCGCCGTGGCCGTCAACCTGTTCGACGGCCGGCTGCCCCACAACCTCGACGACGTACGCTGGGCCCTCGCGATCAACGACACCACCCCGCTGATCACGTTCGACGCCCGGGATCCCCGCTCGGTCCGCGATGCGCTGCTCGTCCTGCTGCACCGGGCCCTGACCGTGACGAAGGCCGAGGCGGCTCAGCCCTGACGCGTGAACTCCCGGCCCCCGATCGGCGCGATCATCGGCACGTCAGTGGTCACGACAACGCTGACCCGCAACCGCGCCAGCAGTTCCTCGTCGCTGCCGCTCCGCCCGGCGCCCAGATCCACGAGGTACACCCGCGACCGCCCGTCCGCCGGTTCGACGCCGAGCACCTGGAACCGGCTGCCGGGCGCGAAGACCGCGACGGCCGCACCGGTATGGCCGGTGCCGTCGAGGCGGCGGCCCACCATGGACCAGATGACGTACTCGACCTCGGCGGCCGGGTTGACCTCCGGGACGAGCCGCGCCTCGACGGCCCCCGCCGCGGTGACCTCCTGCCCCGCGACGTAGGACCCGGTGCGAGCGGCGGCCGACGCGTACACGGGCCCGAACACGACCGGCAGCCCCCCGAGATCAGCCAGGACCTCGGCAGCCTCATCGCCGCCGGCCAGCGGTTCGGCCTGGCTGACGGGCCCATCCGCAGCGGATTCCTCAGTGGGCTCAGTGGGCTCAATGGGCTCAGTGGGCCCGGCCTGCACCGGAGCGGTTTCCCTGACCGTCTTGCCGGGCGCGGACCGGACCACTGCGGCGAGTGCGCCACCGAGCCGCCGGGCAACGCCGCCGAAGCCTGCCCGGGCCGCCGTTGACGCGGTCACGACCTCGGACCTCCCAGCACGGGGCGGTGTCGAACGCGTCGCCAGGTCCGCCAGCCCGGCGGTGGCACAACCGACCGGCAGCACCGGCCCCACCGGCTCGGACGGCACACCGGGCCGGTACGCGTCGAACCCCGCTCCGGCGAGCAGCACCCCGGTCGCGGTCAAGGCCAGCGGACCGGCCGACGCGTAGACGGTCGATCCCCACGCGGTCGCCAGCCGTTCCAGGACCGCCGGCTGCCGCGCGTGCCCGGGTCCCGTGATCACCAGGGGTTGCTCACCGGGTCCGAGGACGGCCAGGAGCAGATCGACGAAGTCCTCGGCGCCGATCGCCGAACCGCCTACCAGAAAACCCTTCCGACCGACGGAGACCTCGACGACCGCACCCGCTACGGCCGGCATCGCGCCGAGCGCATCCGCGCCGTCCACAAAGGACCAACCGGCGGCCGTGACACGTCCGGCGACGGCGCGTCGCCCGCTCGTGTACGGCCCCGACGGCGTACCCGGCGGCCCGATCGGATCCTCACCGGCCGCGGACACCGCTGCGACCATTGGGACCTCAGCGACCTCAGCGACCGCGTCGACCGGTGCCACACCACCATCGGCCAGGACCGGAGCCAGCCGCCAGCCCGTCCGGCTGAGCACGGGAACGGCAGATCGCAGCCGCATCGGCAGGGCGTCGAGACGGCCCGGTGACGGACCCGTCGAGAGGGCCTCGGGCAGCAGCACCAGACGCGACGCCGGGTCGGGCCGGAGCCCTTCCACCGCCCGCAGCAGTGCCTCGACCGGCACGGCACGCCGGCACCCGCCGGCGAAGACGGTCGCGGCGTCCGGCTCCCGCGGCAGGGTCCCGACCACCCCGGCCCGCCCGGGCCGCAGGCCCGGCGGCAGCAGCCACAGCCCCGCCGGCACGGGATGCGCGACCAGTCCCGGCCCCGTCCACGCCGTCGACGGCACCGGCCAGCGCGGCCGCGGCGACCACGGTGGTTCGTCGAAGTCGCCGGTGCCGGTGCCGAACCCGTACCACCCCGGCAGCCACCGGCCGCCGTCGGCGCCGGGGTCCGCCACCGAGACGCAGGTGCCGTCGGAGGCGACGGTGACCGGCCCGAGCGAGCCGATGGCCCGCAGGCCGAGGTCCCGCGCGATCCGCCGGACACCGGCCTGCCGCGCGGCCTGGTCCGGTCCCGGGCCGAGCAGGACGAGCCTGACCTCGTTCCCGACCCGGTCGAGTTCGGCGACGGCGGAGAGGACCACGTCGAAGAGGTCGTCGCGGGCAGTGACCTCCGGCGCGGTCACGACGACCGTCTCCAGGTGGGCCCGGCCGAGCACCGACGTCACCGCCCGCAACGCCCCGGCGGCGCCGTTGCCGGACCGCAGCAGCACCGCACCGGGGAGCGCCTCGACCCGCACGCCCGCCGGCCGAGACCGCACCCGGCCGGCCCGGGCCGCCGCCGTCACCACGGCTCCCCCGCTCCCGCCGACGTGACGGCGGCGACCGCCTCGTGCGTCGCGACGGCGTCGATCGGATCGGCCCGGTACCCGGCGGCCCGGATGTGCCGCAGGAACTCGGCTTCCGGCGCCAGCCCGTGCGCACGCAGGTAGTGGGCGGTGCCGTCCGACCAGACCCACGCACCGTCCGACCGGCAGCTCATCGGCACCACCCCGTGCCCGCCGCCGAGCACGTCGTCCATGAGGGCCTCGGTGGCGAGCACCGGGCTGCCACCGGCCAGGAAGGCAAGGACCTCGTCGCGCTCCGGCCCGTCCAGCCGCTCCCGGCCGGCCGCGAAACCGGGCTGCACCCCCGGATCCAGCAGCCGCGCCACCCGCGGGCGGACAGGATCGGTCCCCCCGGAGGAGCCCCAGATCAGTTCGGCGACCGCGAGAGCCGCCCGCTGGTACGGCGGCAGCCGCGAGGCCTCGGCGAACACCTCCACCTGCGGGTCTCGCTCATCGGCGTGGGTGAGGACCTCCTGCAGCCGGGCCGCGGTCAGGGCGAGCAGCTCCCCGTCCGCCGCGGCCTGGACCAGGAACACCCGCTTCGGCGGCGGCCACCCAGCAGCCCGGTCCGGCGACCGCCACACCCGCCACACCCCGCGCGCCGTGCCTTCGGACTCCAGCTCGACCGCCTCGGCGCAGGCCTGATCAGCATCGTCCGGCCCGTCCGCGAACCCCGGCGGCGGGGCGGCGCTGAACACGACCGGCAGGATCCCGGGCCGGGCACCCTGCCGTACGACGGGCGACACAAAGTCCCGTAGCAACACAGCGTCAGCGTCGGTGAGCGGCAGCCGCAGCGTCTCGGCCGCGTAGCCGAGCATCGCCGCCACCGCGTCCGGTCCCACTCGGACAAGCTGGTCACGCGCGGCGCACAGCAGTTCGTCGGGCACCCGCCCGGCCAGGCGCAGCAGCACCTGATGGAACGCGGCAACCGTCAACCTTCCGCCTCCCGTACCAAATCTCCGGCATCTCGCACCCCCTACTTCGTACGGCGGGCCGGGAAAGTTCACGTACCGGCGAAGAAATCACTGGATTCAACGATGTCTCGGCGGCCGGCCCCGGGAGAGCGTCGTGCTATGACCCGCCGACTCTGTGCCCGCGCCGGAGCCGTCTGCGTCGCGGTGGGCCTCACGGCCGGGTTGAGCACCGTCCCCGCCGCGGCCGACGACGCACCGCCCGCCCTTCCCTCCACGTCCAACGGTTGTGTCGGTCCTTCGCCGGTACGGGACAGCGGACGGATGTCATGGCCGGTCGCGCGGATGGCGCCGTACCAGACGTGGCCGCTGAGCCGGGGCAGCGGTGTCGTCGTCGCGATCCTCGACTCGGGTGTCAGCGGCGGAGCCGCCGGGCTGGGCGGCGCGGTCGCGGCCGGCCCGGACGTCGTCACGGGCGGCTCCGGACAGTCGGACTGTCTGGGCCGCGGCACCGCACTCGCCGCGATCGTGGCCGCCCGCCCGGTCGCCGGCACAGGGGTGGTCGGGATGGCGCCGGAGGCAACGGTGCTGCCGGTCCGCATCATCGACGCGCAGCGGAAGGTGACCACGAAGGCCATCGTCGACGGCATCAACGCCGCCGTCGACGCCGGCGCGGACGTCGTCCTGCTCGGCACCGGCGACGTGACCGACAGCGCCGCGCTGCGCGGTGCGGTCGCCCGGGCGACCGGCCGGGACGTGCTCGTCGTCGCACCGGTCAACGACGGGTCGTCCGCGTTCGCGGGGCAGCCACCGCCGGTGTGGTACCCGGCCGCGTACCCGGAGGTCCTCGCGGTGGGCGGGGTCGGCGCGGACGGCCAGGCGACCACCCTCTCCGGCAAGGGCAGCGAACCTGACGTGCTCGCGCCGGGGGTGAACGCGGTCGTGCCCGGCCCGTCCGGCGACGGCCAGTACACGGTCGGCGGGTCGGCGATCGCCGCCGCGTACGCCGCTGGTGCGGCCGCGCTGGTCCGCGCGTACCAGCCGGAACTGAGGGCGGCGGAGGTGGCGCAGCGGCTGGTCGTCACGGCCGAACGGCCACCGCACGCGGTGGCCGGGACGGTCGACGCGTACGCGGCGGTCTCAACACTCGAACCAGGTCAGGCGGCGCGGACCGTACGGCTCGACGCGGCCCCCGTCTCAGTGGCGACGGCACCACCGGCGGACCCGGCGGCCGCGCGGGCCCGGCTGGTGTCCGCCGCCGTCGCCTTCGTGGCGCTGCTGGTCGCGGTGCTGCTGTGGGTCAGGCGAGCCCGGAGAGGATAGGTTCGACGTACGGTGTCTGGATCGTCCGGCTGCCGCGACGGGTGCACAGCATCGCCCGCCCGGGCGGCAGGATCTTCGGTTTGGTGTTGCCCAGCAGCGGGCCTTCGCCGGGCGGGCAGGACAGCACCACGTCCGGGCTGTTGGTCTCCTGCAGGCGGCGGATGAACGGGTCCATCGACATCCGCATCGCGCCGGCGGCGGCCCGGGTCAGCACGACGTGGAAGCCGATGTCGGTGCCCTGCGCCAGGTACGGGATGAGCGGCAGCATCGGGCTCTCGTGCCCGCCGAGCATGTCGTAGTCGTCGACGATGAGGTAGAGCCGCGGGCCGGTCCACCAATCGCGGGCGCGCAGCTGTTCAGGGGTGACGTCGGTGCCCGGCATGCGTCGTTTGAGCCCGTCGATGGCCTGGGCGACGGTCGCCTTCGCCGAGTCGACCGAGACCGAGTAGCCGAGCCGGTACGCCTCGGGCACCCCGTCGAACAGGGAACGCCGGAAGTCGACCATCATCAGCCGCACCTCATTCGGGGCGTAACGATTGACCAGCGCGCCGGCGACGTACCGCAGCAGGCTCGTCTTGCCGCTCTGCGCGTCGCCGAGGACGGTCAGGTGGGGCAGCTCCTCGAAGTCGTGCCAGACGGGCTGCAGCCGCTCCTCGTCGATGCCGATCGGCAGCCGCAGGTCCCCTTCGGCGCCTGGCAGGTCACGGGCGGGCAGGACAGCGGGCAGGGTCCGTACGCCGGGTGCGTGGGCGCCGTCCCAGAAGTCGCGGACGGCGGTGGCGAGGGCTCTGGAGCCGTCGGCGACGGTGGCCGCGTCGGGGATGCCGTCGATGCGGGGCAGCGCGCTGAGGAAGTGGGTCTTCTGCGCGGTGAGGCCGCGGCCCGGCAGGTGCGGGACGGTGGCCGCGGCCCGCAGGTCGATCGCCGAGTCGACCGGGTCGCCGAGGCGCAACTCGAGACGGGTGCCGATCTGGTCGCGCATGCCATGGTGGACCTCGGACCAGCGGGCGGTGGTGAGCAGCAGATGGACGCCGAAGTTGAGGCCGCGGGCGACGACCTGCCGGATCGCGGCGTCCGCGGCCTCGAACTCCTGACGCAGCGTGAACCAGCCGTCGACGACGAGGAACACGTCGCCGTACGGGTCGTCGACGAGCCCGGCGGCGCGGCGGGCCCGGTACGCCGCCATGCTGTCGACGCCCTCGGCCGCGAACCGGCGTTCCCGGTCGGCGATCAGGGCACTCACCTCAGCCACGGTCCGGATGACCCGGTCGGCGTCGAGGCGGCCGGCGACGCTGCCGACGTGCGGCAGGCCGCTGATCGCGCCGAGCGTGCCGCCGCCGAAGTCGAGGCAGTAGAACTGGACCTCGCGCGGGCTGTGCGTGAGCGCGAGGGCGCAGATGAGGGTCCGCAACAGGGTCGACTTGCCGCTCTGTGGGCCACCGGCGATGCCGAGGTGGCCGCCGATGCCGGACAGGTCGGCGACGAGCAGTTCGCGGGCCTGTTCGAACGGTTTGTCGACGAAGCCGACCGGCACCGCGAGGGCACTGTTGTCGGGCCAGCCGACGGCCCGCAGGCCGGCCTCCGGGTCAGGGGCGAGCGCGGGCAGCAGCTGGTCCAATGTGGGTGGGCGGTGCAGCGGCGGCAGCCACACCTGGTGCGCGGGCGGCCCGCCGTCGACGAGCTGCGCGGCGACGACCTGCAGGACACTCGGCGTGCGCTGGTCCACGGCGTCGGCCGGGTCAGCCGCCTCATCCGGCACGGGCAGCTCCCGCGGCGCCGTCGCGTCCGTGCCGCGGAACGGGGTGTGCCCCAGCCGGTACGCGACGACCTGCCCCTGCACGACCGCCGGGTCGAGCCGTTCCCGTTTGGGCCGGTACGGTCCGGAGACGTAGGCGGCCTTGAAGCGGATCAGTGACGACACATCGGCCCGCAGGTATCCGTGGCCCGGCTGGGACGGCAGTTCGTGGGCGTCGGGCACGCCGATGGCGGTGCGGGACTCGATGGCGGAGAAGGTGCGCAGACCGATCCGGTACGACAGATGGGTCTCCAGCGCGGCGATCCGGCCGTCGTCGAGGCGCTGGCTGGCCAGCAGCAGGTGCACGGCAAGGGACCGGCCGAGCCGGCCGATCATGACGAAGAGGTCGATGAAGTCACGGTGGGTGGTGAGCAGCTCGCTGAACTCGTCGACGACGACGAACAGCGTCGGCAGGGCGTCGAGCTGCCGGCCCTGCGCGCGGGCCCGCTCGTATTCGAGCACGGAGGTGAAGCCACCGGCCTGGCGCAGCAGCTCCTGGCGGCGGACGAGCTCGCCGTGCAGGGCGTCGCGCATCCGGCCGACGAGGGCGGCCTCGTCGGCGAGGTTGGTGATGACCGCAGAGGTGTGCGGGAGCTGGTCGAGGCCGAGGAACGTGGCGCCGCCCTTGAAGTCGACGAGGACGAAGTTGAGGATCTCCGAGGAGTGGGTCATCGCCAGGCCGAGCACGATGGTGCGCAGCAGTTCGCTCTTGCCGGAGCCGGTGGCGCCGATGAGCATGCCGTGCGGTCCCATGCCGCCGAGCGCGGACTCCTTGATGTCGAGCTCGACGGGTTCGCCGTCGGCGTCGACGCCGATCGGGATGCGCAGCCGGCCCGCCTGGGGCCGGGTCGCCCAGGCCCGGGTCAGGTCGAGGCTGCTGAGGTCGGGGACGCCGAGCAGCGTACCGAGGTCGAAGTCGCTGTTGAGCGCTTCGGCCGCCGGTTCGGTGGTGATGCTCAGCCGGTACGGCGACAGGATCCGCGCGACGGTCCGGGCCTCCGCGACCGCCAGCTCGTCAGGCCGGGCCAGGTTCGAACGGACCTCCCGGCCGATCTGGTCGTGCTTGACCTGTTCCAGCCCGGACTCGCCGAGGTCGGCCCACAGCAGGCCGCGCGGCACCGTCGAAGGGGGTGTGCCGAGGTCGACGAGGACGGCGTTGCGGTAGCCGCCCGACAGCATCCGGGACCCGGCGGGTATCCGGCCGTCGTCGCAGATGACCAGGACGAACGGTTCGTCGCGGCTCGCGGTCGCGCCCTGTTCCCAGCGGGGCCTGGCCAGGAACGCCTGGCCGAGGAGGCGCTCGACGGCGTCCATGCTGTCCGCGGCGAGCCGGGCGGGTCCGGCGGCGTCGTGTTCGGTCGGGTGCTGCACGTGCGGGAACCATTTGATCCACTCCCAGTCCGCGGTGGCGTCCTCGGACAGGCACAGCGCGATCATCACCTCCTCGGGGGCGTGGAACGTCGCGACCTGCGCGACGAGTGCCCGGGCGAGTGATCGGCGGCGCCCGACGTCGCCGGTGATCCGGATCTGGTGGAAGCCCGGCAGAAACAGCGCCACGGGCAGGTCGGCGACGGTGGTGTACGCGTTGATGAACCGCCGCAGCGACTTCGCCGACAGCGGCTCCAGGTCCTCGATCGGTTTCGTCTGCAGCGGCGCCATCCGGGTGGCGAGCAGCTGCCGGCCGGTGCCGACCCGGATCTCGAGGAAGTCGGGATGGCTGGGCCGACGTTCCCAGCGGCGGGTGGTGAGTGCCACCGACCACAGCGCGGACGGTTGGGGGTGCCGCCAGGCGGTCGCCTCCCGCTGCTGGTCGATGGAGCGGCGGATGCGTTTGCGCTGCTGCGACAGGTAGCGCAGGTAGTCGCGGCGGTCACCGCCCACGCGGTGCTTGCGTTCCCCGGCGCTGACCGCGAGCTGACCGACGATCATGCCGAGCATGGCGGCGCCCATCATGCCGACCATGACCCAGGTGAGCACGCCTCGGCGGCCGCCGAGGAACATCATCACCATGACGCCGGACATCAGCATCATCGGCAGGATCGTCATGACGCTGCGCAGGCCACCGGGGGTGACCTCGGGCAGCACCGGTGGTTCCTGAAGGCTGACCTGGCCCGTGGGCAGTTCGGGCCCGGTCCGCCGCGCCGGGCGGCGGAACACGACGGTGCTCACCGTTCACCTCCAAGACCGGCCGTGCACCGGCAGGGCACCGGCGCCGACTACAACGTGCGGCCGGGGGCATCGGGATCACCGGGCCGCGAAGATTTTTTCGGTAGGGCGTGAACCCGGGCCGTGTCCATGCGTTGTGATGTCCATGACTGTCGCGGCCACCGGCGAGATGTGCCGCCTCACCATCTGCGGGCCGGCCCGCCAGGTCGAGGTGGCGGTTCCGGCCCATGTGGTCGTGTCCGACCTGCTGCCGGTCCTGGTCGAGCACCTGGGCGAGAACCTCGTCGAGTCCGGGCTGCTGCACGGCGGGTGGGTGCTGCAGCGGCTCGGCGCACCCCCGTTCGACCAGGGCGCGACCGTGGCGACGCTGGGGCTGCGGGACGGCGACGTGGTCCACCTGCGGCCGCACTCGGAGCAGATCCCGCCGGTCGACTTCGACGACCTGATCGACGGCATCGCCTCCGGGGTCACTGAGCGGTCCGGGCGCTGGCGACCGGCGCTGACCCGGTGGACGGCGCTGACGGCGGCGGTCGTGGTGCTCGCCGCCGGCGTCGCCGTGCTCGCCCTGCCCGGTGAGGCCGCCGTCCGCGGGCTGGCCGCAGGGGTCCTCGCGCTCGTCTGGTTCGCCGGGGCGATCGTCGCCACGCACGCCCTGCACGACAGGGCGTTCGGGGTCGTCTTCACCGGGGCCGCGGTCGGCTACGCCGGGCTCGCCGGGCTCCTCGCCGCGGACCCGCGCACGGGGGTGGTGGGTCTACGTCTGGACGCGCCGGCGCTGTTCACCGGGTCGGTGGCGATCCTGGCCACCGCCAGCATCGCCGCGCTGACGGTCGCCGCCCGCCCGATGCTGCCCGCAGTGATCGTCGCCGGGCTGCTGAGCACGGGCGGGTCAGCGCTGGGCGCGTTCGCCGGGCTGTCCATGGTGGAGGCCGCCGCCGCACTGCTCGTGGCGGTCACCCTCGCCTCGATGATCGTGCCGATGCTGGCATTCCGGTTCGCCGGGCTGCGGCTCGCGCCGCTGCCGACCCAGCCGGAGCATCTGCAGGAAGAGCTCGACCCGATCCCGAGCACGTCGCTGCTGCCCCGGGCCGCGGCCGCCGACCGGCTGATGAGCGCGCTGTACGCGGGCCTGGCGGCACCGGCGGCGGTGGCGGTCGTGATCGTCGGCGCGGCACCGGGGTGGGCACCGGCGACACTGGCGGGGCTGATCGCCGCGGTGCGCTGCCTGGCCGCCCGGCCGATGACGAGCGGCTGGCATCGGCTCGCCCAGCTGCTGCCCGCGGCTGCCGGTGCGATCGCGGTCGCCGTGTCGTACGCGGCGGCCGGCACCCCGCTGACCCGGCTCGCCGTGGCGGCGCTCGGCGTGCCGCTCGGCGCCGCCCTGTTCCTCCTCATCGCCAGGGTCGTGCCGGGGCGGCGGATGACGCCGTACTGGGGCCGCGCCGGTGACCTGCTGCAGACCCTCGCCGCGACCGCGATCCTGCCGGTTTTCCTCGCCGTGCTGGACGTCTACGGCTCCGCCCGCGGCATCGGCGGCTGATCGCGGTGCAGTCCAGGCGTGACCAGGTACAGGCCCAGTCGTACATGCTGGGCAGGCTCACCGCCGCTCTCGTCATGGCCGAGCCGGAGGCCCTGGAGAACCCGCACCGGCGGGTCCTCACCGGCATGGTCGCCGGGCTGCTGATCGGCTGCCTGGTCGTCGGCGGGTTCGTCGTGTTCGGCTTCCTCAAACCCGGCGGCGCGAAACGGTGGCAGCAGCCGGAGACACTCATCGTGGAGAAGGAGTCCGGCGGGCGCTTCGTACTCGTCGGCGGGCAGCTACGGCCGGTGTACAACTACACGTCCGCGGCCCTGATCTTCGGCAAGCGGCCGGCGATGGTGACGGTGTCCGCGGCGTCGCTGCGCTCGGTGCCGCGGGGCATGCCGATCGGCATCGTCGGCGCGCCCGACTCGCCGCCCGCCGCGGCCGGGCTCGCCGGGGTCGTGTGGACCGTGTGCGCGCTCGGCGGGACCGACCGGACCGGCGCGGCACGGGCCGGGACGCTGCTGGCCCTCACCCGGGGCGGCGGCGGCACACCGGTCGGCGACGACAGCGGGTTCACCGTGACCGCGCCCGGTGGCCAGGTCTTCCTGGTCTGGAACGGCCGCCGGTTCGCGCTGACGAAACCGTGGATCCCGCGGGTGCTCGGCTACGGCTCGGCACCGCAGGTCGCGGCGAACTGGCTCAACCAGGTGCCGCCCGGCCCGGACGTCGCCCCGGTCGCCGTCGCCGGGCGGGGCGAGGCAGGTCCGGTCGTCGACGGCCGGCCGACCCGGGTCGGGCAGGTCTTCGTCGCCCGGGTCGTCGGCACCGCCGACCGCTACTTCCTGCTGCTCCGCGACGGCCTGAGCCCGGTCGGCGCGACCGGGGTCGCGCTGGTGCTCGGCGATGCGAACACCGCGGCGGCATATCCGGACTCGCCGGCCCTGCCGGTGGAGCTCACCGCCGGTGCCCTGGCGCAGCTGCCGGTGTCGAAGCAGCAGCCGATCCCGGCCGGGCTGCCGCAACGGCCCCCCGCGCTGGCGGCGCTGCCGACCGCACGGACGTGGTGCGTGCAGCGCCTCACCCCGGACGGGCCGGCGGTGGTGACCGTGCTCGCGGCGCCGGCCGTCACCGTGGACGGCGACCCGCAGGACGTCGAACGGACCGAGCAGACCGCGTCCGCCGTGCTGGTCGCGCCCGGCGCCGGCGGGCTGGTGCACCAGGGCCGCGCCGACCAGGCGAACGGCACGAGCTACTTCCTCGTCACCGACGCGGGCGTCAAGTTCCCGGTCGCGGACGCCGCCGCGGCCACAGCCCTCGGCTACGCCCTCGAGACGGCCCGGACCGTGCCGGCGACGCTGTTGTCCTTACTGCCCACCGGGCCGGTGCTGGACCTGACGGCGGCGAGGAGGTGACGCCACTGAGGATCGGCACAGCATTCCGCCACGCACGAGAAAGGTGAACATCCATGACCACACCCATGTCGAACACCGTCGACGATGCCACCATCCGCGCCACGCTCAACGCCTTCGAGGTCACCATGGCCGACGTCAACGCCGCGATGCAGGCGGTCGACGCGGTCAGCGCGTCGGTGCAGTGGAGCGGGGAGGCCGCCAACCGCTACCGCACCTCGCTCGCCGACTGGATCACCGGCGTGAAACAGGTCCGGGACGGCCTCGAACAGCTCCGGACGGCGATGAGCCAGCACCTGAACATCTCGAGCAACGCTGAGGACGAGGCGTCCACGAACGCCCAGTGGTACGCCTGACCGGCTGAAGAGGAGACACCCCATGGCAACCTACGCCCTCGACCCGAACGGACTGCTCGACTCGGGTATGGAACTGCGCGGCGTCACCAGGTCGATCGAGACCGCGCTCGACGACCTCAACGGGTACGTCAACCAGTTCATCGCCGCCAACGCCGGTGGCGCGGCGTCGTCGTACAGCGCCGCGCAGACAACCTGGAACGGCGGCCTGACCACGATGCAGAACGCGCTCGACCGCGGCGCCGCCGCGATCGACAACATCCGCGACAACTACCACGTCGCCGACACGCAGGGCGCCGCGCTGTTCGAAGGCAACGTCTAGCCCGCCAGGAGGAACGCATGCCGATCACCGTCGACGACGCTTTTCTCAACCGGGCGTCGAACGCCAACCAGCTCATCTCCGAGCAGGTGACCAACTCGCCGCAGGGTGACATCGCGACGATCACCCTCAAGTCTGGACACAGCTCGTTCTCGCTGAGCGCGCCGGTACAGACCGCGGTCGCCGGCGTCGGCGCGGCGCTGAACACCCGGCTCGGCGAGATCCGGACCACGGCGCTCAACCGCTCGACGCAACTGACCATGTACGCCGCCATCTCCGACGACGCCGAGGACCTGAACAACGTCAGCGCTCAGTCGTTCCTCACCAACATCCCGGCCTGGAACACGTCGCCGAGCACCGGGCACGGCAGCTAGACCGGTACGACCGGCGCCGCCGCGCTCGACCGCGGCGGCGCCGGGCACGACGTTGCACGCCGCCGCATGGAGGGATCTCGATGACACAGCCGTTGGACCCGTTGGACTGGGACGACGCCATGCGCAACATCCTCGGCGCAGAGCAGGACATCGACGCGTTCCGGGTCGCCTATCCCGCCTGGATCGGCCTGGACATGTCGTTCTGGGAGTCGCGGCAGTCGACCGAGGCGCACAACGCGAGCCCGTGGAACCACTGGATGCCCAACGGGTCCGACTGGAACAAGATCACGCTCTACCGGTACCGCAACCTCGGCAGCCGCGGGACCATCAACTTCCAGCTCATCCGGGCCACGGTCTACTTCTACGAGGGCGGCGACGACTCCCCGGCCAGGCAGGCGAAGCTGCTGATGGACACGAGCCAGTCCATCATCGACGGGATCGACGCGAACCAGTACCTCGACCCGCAGATGTTCCGGGACGTGGCGACCCGGTTCACGAACGTGCACACGTACCTCACCGGCGACGGCCAGACCCAGCTGCGCGCGATGTACGCCGAGATCGACGACGGCCACGCGATCGAGGGGTCCGCGGCGGACGCGTTCGCGTGGGCGATGCGGGACATGGCGCAGGGCATGGAGCAGCTCGCCGCGAACATCAGCGGCCGCTTCGAGCTCAACTACAACCACTACGTGAACACCGGCTGGCCGAGCGTGCTCACCAAGGCCGCCCAGGAGATCGACTCGTTCCGGCTGCACCTGCGGGAGGCGTGGACGGCGTACAAGGCCTGGCAGCACTACGACCCGAACACCCTCGTCGACGCGCTGCTCAAGTCGATGGAACGGCAGGTCGACGAAGCCGACCAGCACCGCCCGAGCCGCACCCAGGGCCGGCAGGAGGCATGGATCTTCCACTTCGGCGACGTCCTGTCCGGCGCCGGCAACTCGACCTACGACCTGATCCAACAGTCCGAGTGGCTGCGGTTGAACACCGACCTGAAGAACGAGTGGATCAACCGCTACAAGAACCTCGACACGGCGTCGCAGACTGCGACACGGTTGCTGATCGCCACGTACAACGAGCTGCTGGAGGCATTCGCGCGGGGTGTCATCAACATCCCGCACCTGCCGTACCCGCAGCCGGGACCGCCCGGGGTCGGCGGCACACCACCGCCGGGCGGCAGCGACGGCGCCGTCCCGCCGCCCGGTGGCAGCGGCGGCTTCGACGGCTCCACCCCGCCACCGGGCGGCGGCAGCGGCTCGGAGTTCGGCGGCGGCGGCACCGAGTTCGGCGGCGGGGGCGGCGGGTCGGAGTTCGGCGGCGGGGGCGGCGGCGGGTCGGAGTTCGGCGGCGGGTCCGGCGGCTCGGGCGGCTTCAGCGGCGCCGGCTTCGGCGCGGGCACCGGCGACGGCTCCGGCGGATCCGGCGGCTTCAGCGGCGCAGGTGTCGGTGGCTCGGGCTTCGACACCTCGGATCCGGCTTCCGGATCCGGAGGTTCCGGCGGCGGTACCGGCGGCAGCGGCGGCATGATCGGCGCCGGCATCGGCGGCCTCGGCACAGGCGGCCTGGGTACGGGCGGCCTGAGCGGCGGCAGCAGCGGCACCGGCCGGCCCGGCGGAACCGGCACCGGCGGAAGCGGCGGCGTCATCGGCAGCGGCGGCATGACCGGCGGGACCCCGTCGCCGCTCGACCCGGGCGACCTCGGCTCCGGCGGGTTCGGCGGCTCCACCGGCGTCACCCCCGGCGGCTTCAACACAGGCGGCCTGACCCCGAACAACCCCAGCGGCATGGCGCTCGGGCCGCTGGGCACGCCCCCGGCAGGCTACGCCCCGGCCGGGGTGGGCAGCTTCCCGGCGGGCGCGGTCGCCGGCGGGGCCCTCGCCTCGGGCGGCGCGAACGTCGGCGGGCTGCCCGGCGCCATGGGGAACCCGGTGTCCGGGGACGGCGGCAGCTCCGCCGGCGCCGGGATGGGCGGCATGCCGTTCATGCCGCCGATGGGCCGGATGGGCGGCGGCGGCAAGGAGAACGAGAAGGAACGCGAACGCACCACCTGGCTGGCCGAGGAGGAAGCGGTCTGGGGCACCGACCCGGACGTCACGGCCGCCGTCATCGGCCGCGAGGAACCCGAGCCGGAGCACGGCACCCGCCCGGTCCAGCGTCCTGGCCGTCCGGGCACGACGCAGCCCACGTACGAGCCGTCGCGCGGGCGCGGCAACCGGTGAAGCACTGACATCCGCACGAAGGAGCAGCATGTCCACCTCATGGCACGAGGAGATCGAACGGGCGTACGCCGAGCTCGACGAGAGTCAGCAGGCCATCGCTCAGGTCCAGCACGACATGACCGGCAAGCAGATCACGGTCACCTCCAAGAACCGGGCGATCACCGTCGTCACCGACGCGCAGGGCGAGGTCATCGACATCAAGTTCAACTCCCGCGCGTACCGGTCGATGCCGGCTGCCGAGCTCAGCGCGCTGCTGGTCGAGACGATCGGCGAGGCCAGGCGACAGTCGCTGGCCGAACTCGCGTCGATGTTCTCGGCCGTGCTCCCCCAGTCCACGCCGATCCTCGACATGCTCAACGGCACCGTCGACATGGACGAGATGCTCCGCGAGGCGATGCGCCAGATCCCCGACCTGCCCGGTACTCCCGGCGCCGAACGGAGCTGACCGTCATGCCCACTCCACCGCTGCACGCCGACACCGACCTGCTGCGCGGCGAGGCGTTCGCCGACTTCGTCGCCCATGTCCAGGCCATCCTCGACAAGGTCAACGCCGCCGCCGGCGACCACCTGCCGGTCGCGGCCGTGATCCGCGACGACTCCGACGAGGTCCTCAACACCGGCCTGGCCGACAAGCTGGGACTGGCCCTGCAGATCCTCTACGGCCTCCGCGACCTCTCCGGCGGGCACGCCGGCCAGGTCGAGGAGCTCAGCGCCCTGCTGCGCGACGTCGAGGACATCAACGAGCAGATGGCGGCCGACTTCGGCGGCGGCGGCAACGCGCGTCCCTGATCGCCGGCGTCGCACCGTGACGCCGGCCCCGACCGACGGAGACCCTGGCCGTGGCCATTGAGATCTCGAACCGCCTCGCCAACTTCCTGTACTGGATCACCGGGGAGAAGTGGCCCGGCGCCAACGAGGACAAGCTCTTCAAGCTGGGCAACGCGATGCACGATGCGGCCCAGGGCGTCGAGCAGTCCCACGCGCTGCTCGGCATCGCCGTCCGCCGCGTGCGCGACGGCGTGGGCGGCAACTCGCAGGCGGCGTTCCTGGAAAGCATGAACGCCTATCTCAGGTCGCCCGGCTACGTCGACACCTCCGCGGACTACCTGCGCAAGATCGGCCGGACCGCGCAGGACTCCGGGATGCAGATCCAGTACCAGAAGATGATGATCCTCGGCTCGACGATCGAGATGTTCCTGTCGTTCGTGCTCGCCTTCGCCTTCGCGCTCGGCAACCCCGGCCCGGCGATGGCCTGGCTCGCCGCCCGCATCGCGGTGTTCCGGTTCATCATCCGGTTCCTGTTCGCCCGGCTGATGCTCGCGGCGCTGCTCGTCGTCGGCAGCGAGGCCCTCGTCGAAGGCATAATGGACTCCATCGTCCAGCGGATCCAGCAGCTGCTCGGCACGCGGCGACGCTTCGACGAGCGGCAGTTCTGGCAGTCGGTGCGCGACGGTACGCTCGGCGGGCTGATCGCGGCGGTGCTCGGGCCGGGGTTCGCCAACATCGGCCGGCTGATCTCCAGGGCGCACATCCCGCCCGGCATGTTCCGCGACCCGAACACCCCGACCCCGCGCCTCACCCCGACCCCGACGCCGGACACGCCGCGGCCTACCCCGACGCCGACACCGGACGCACCGCGGCCGACGCCGACGCCGGGTCCGACGCCACCGCGGCCGGCTCCCACCCCGGCGCCGACACCGGGGCCGACACCGTCCCGGCCTGTCCCGACACCGTCCGCGAATCCGCCTCGCCCGACGCCGGTGCCGGTGGGCGCGCGGGACATCCCACGGCCGACCACCCCGCCGACCCGGATCGAGCGCATCCGCAGGGAATCGATCGAGTTCATCGGCGAGGTCGGTGGCGAGGGCGCCACCGAGGTCATCGCCGAGGGCACCGTGGCCGCCGTCAACGGCATGGGTTTCGTCGTCAGCGGCGGCACCGCGACCTCGGGCATCATCAGCGGCGCGGCAGACATCGGCGCGGAGTCCGCCGGGGAGGCGCTCCACCACAGGTTCCAGAGCCACGCCCCCGCCTCCGCCGACCCGCCCACCGCCACCCCCGTGACCCCGACCGCCACGAGCACAACCACCACCGATCCGACCGCGACGACGGCAACCACGAACACGAACACGACCTCGTCCGCCACAAACTCGAACGCCACGACCGCAACCAGCCCGACCACGAACACCCCGACCACGAACAGCACGACCACGAACAGCACGACCACCACCGGCCCGACCACGAACACCCCGACCACGAACAGCACGACCACGAACAGCACGACCACCACCGGCCCGGCCACGAACGGCACGGCCACGAACAGCACGACCACGAACGGCACGACCACCACCACGACCGGTCCAACCACGAACGGCCCGAACGGCCAGACCACCACCGGCCAGAACGCCACCACCACGACCGGCCCGAACAGTCCGAACGCCCCGACCACGGCCGGCCCGAGCGGTACCAACGCCACCACCACGACAGGTCCGGCCGGCTCGACCACGACCGGCCCGTCCGCTGTGGCCGGTCCGCGGGAGGCCGACACCGGACCCGGCGCCCCGGACACGACGAGCACCTCCAACACGAGCGACGGCTCCGACCGTACCGACACCGGCACTGACCAGACCTCCAGTGACGGGGGCGCGGACCGATCGGCGCCGCCCGAAACCAAGGAATCGACCTACTCCCCGCTCGATGACTCACCGTTCGACGATCTGAGGCCGGCCTCGTTCGACGACATCGACTTCTCCGACACCTCGTCGGTCTTCTCCGACACCTCTTCCGTCTACTCGGACTCGTCCGCCGCGGAGACCGACGTCGAACCGTCCGGCGGCACCGGCCCGATCGGCATCTCCCCCGCCACCACCACAGCCGACGGCAGGACGGCCGCGGACACGCACACCACCGCGGAGACGCGCGCCACCCCGGGCCGCGTACACCCGTGGGACCGCGTCGTGCCGGCCGACCCGGCGGCCAAGGTCGCGGCGCTCGACGACTGGATCCGTCAGGCCGAGCAACGCCCCCGCACGACCGGCGAACCCGCGGTCGACTGTGTCCCCCTCGCCTGGGACGTGTTCGCCCAGATGCATGGCCGCCGGGTCAACTCGCTGCCCGGCGACGGCCTGGCCGGCGCCGGCCTCGGCGACGCCGCCCGGACCGGGCCGTCGGTCGCCGACTCGGCCGAACTCCTCCGTGCCCTCGGCGGCAGCACCCCCACCACCAGCGACGGCGACCATGTCCTGGCGTACCTGTCGGACCACCCGGGCGCGATGGCGCTCGTGGTCTCCCGCCCGCAGCGGGACCGCGCACACGTCTACTGGGTCGTCGCGGACGGCCGCGGGTCGCAGGTCGTGCCCCGGTGGGTGGACCCGCAGCAGCCGGGCTCGTTCGACCACGACGCCCGGATGACCAAGGGGGAGACCGCCTTCTGGGCCCGGCAGCTGCGCTCACCCGACTCGCAGATCCTGGTACTGGGCCCGGACGGCCGCCCGGTCGACGTCGGCGCCGGCCGGCACGACGCCGCGACCCGGGGGCTGCTGGACGCGCCCACCGGCATCCGGGCCGCTGGCATGCATTCGAACTGGGGCCAGAACACGCCGGGCTCGGACCGGATCCCGCTGCGGGACCTGCCCACGGACAGATCACCGTCGCGCCCGCGGTCGGGGACGGATCCATGGCGCTTCCGGAACCCGTTCGAGTCGTTGACCCGCCCGTCGACGCCGCGTCCGCTGACGACCGATCCGGTGTCACGATCGCAGACGCCGCATCCGCAGCCCACCGGTCCGGCGGTGGACGGCGCCGTGACCGGGCAACCGGAAGGGACCGTCACACGGCGCGGCTCCCGGTCGCAGACGGACGACACCGGGTTCGACGAGTCGGAGATCCAGGAGGCGGTACGGCGTTCGCGTCACCCCGACCGGCCCGCGGATCAGGGCACCTCCGGGTCGCAGCGCACCGACCTTCCCGCGGCGAGCACGCGACGGGCGTCCCCCGCCGCCGCAGAGACCAGTTCCCCCGACCGGGCACGGACCGTCCGGACCGCCGCCGGCTCTCGCTCGACGTCCGTCGACCGGCGGCTGCTCAGCCGGTCCCGCGCGGGTTCGATCGACACGTCGCGGCCCCGGCAGGATCCGTTCGAAGGTCTCGACTGGCACGAGCGGACAGAGCTCGAGAACGCCGCCCTGGGCGCCCAGGAGCGGGCCGCCCGGTTGCTTCCGGTGATGCAGCAGGTGATCCAGAAGGTGGATCCGGGCCGCAGACAGGTGAGGTTGCTCGATCCGCAGTCCAGCGCCAAGGCCGTGCAGGATCTGGCACGGAAGTTCCGGGACCGGCACGCCAGGGACGGCATCCAGGTCAGGCCGTTCCTCGCCGGGAACAAGGACACCGTCCGGTTCTCCGTGCAGGTGCCTTCCGACACGTACGGCGCGACGGTCGACCGGGTGCTGGCTGAGCTGCAAGCGCAACGGTATTCCGTCCGCGACCGCAGCGAGGACATCCTCAACTTCTGGCGGTCGGGCAACCGGTGGTTCGGGCTGGTCGTGAAGGTGCGGGACCCGGACGGCCAGTTGCTGGAGCTGCAGTTCCACACCGAGGCGTCGTGGCAGTTGAACAAGGACGGGCGCGAGGCCTGGAAGGTCGTGCGCATGAAGAGCCTGCCGTTCTCGGCGCGGGTGGGCTCGTACCTGGAGCTGATGAGACTGGGCCACAGGAGCGGACTGAGCAACCGTCTTCCGGCCGGGCTTGGCCGGTTCCCGGAGAGCAAGGACAAGGGTCTCGAGGCGCTCATCAGGGCAGAGCCGGAGGGCTGGCAGGACTATCTCGACGGGCTCGATGCGACGGACCGGACGTTCTCCCAGGTCGCAGCCGCGTACGATCTGACGACGGCGGACCTGCCCGGCGCGGAGACGCTCGGGCTGCAGGACCGGGCGCACCACCTGACACCGGTGCCGGCGGCACGGGAATCGCCGCTGCAGTCGCTGGTGAACTCCGCGCTGCGCAGCAACCCGCGAGCGCCGGCGGACATCCGGGGCACACCGACCCGCCGGCCGAGGCCGCTGCCGCCGGAGACGGGGACGCACCCGCTCGCGACGGTGGCCGAGCAGCAGCCGGTCGATCCGCTCCAGGACGACCAGGACGTGCTCGACTGGCTCACCGCAGAACAGCGAACCACCTTGGAGCAGGCGGCCCGTGAGGCTGCGGCGCGGGCCGACCGGGTGCTCGCAGAACTGCAGGAGGTGATGAGTGATATCGATCCGACCGGCCAGCGGGCCCAGTTGCTCGGTGCGCAGAACCGGGCCAAGAAGCTCGCCTCGATCGCGCGGAAGTTCCAGGTCCGCCGCCAGACCGACGGCACCGCGCTGGACTCGTTCCTCGAGGACATCCAGGACTCGGTCCGGTTCATGGTGCAGCTGCCCGAGGCCAGTTACGCCACGATGCTCGAGGAGCTGCTGACCGAGCTCAGCCAGCGCGGCTACACCCAGCGCGACAACAACGCCATCCGCAACTTCTGGCGACCCGGCAACCGGTGGTACGGGCTCAACATCACCTTGCAGGACCCCGACGGCAAGCTGCTGGAGATTCAGGTCCCGACCCCGAAGTCGTTCGAGACGGGCGAGCGGACCCACCCGCTCTACGAACGCGTCCGCCGGGGCGACCGGCCGCTGCACGAACGGATCGACGCCTACCTGGAGATCGTCCGGATCAACCGGGACAGCGGCCTGGCCGCCGGTATCCCGGACGGGATCGAATGGCTTCCGGCGAGCCGGGACACCACCTTCGCGGCGTTCGTCGGCCTCCACCGCGGCGCCCGCCCGTCTCCCAAGGGTCTCTCACCGGTGCAGTGGTTGATGTACCTCGAGGAACTGGCGTCGCAGGGGCGGACCTTCTCGGACGTCCTCGCCGGGCACGACCTGACAATGGCGGACATCGGCCTGGAAGGAGTCGACATCCACGATGTCAACGTTCGAGTACCACACACTGGTGCGGAACCCGGCGGCGACGCCGTCGGGACTGATCGCGGCACGACTGTGGACCGGCCCCTTCCAGGCGGTGATCTGGCACGTGCCGACGCGGCGCTGGGTGTACGCACCGGCGACGGCGGCGGAGCGGATCTTCGGCGACGAGTACTCGGAGCTGAGCAGCCCGGCGGACCGGGCAACAGCGGAGCGGGTCGCCCGGGAGTCGCTGAGCAGCGAGCTGCCGGCGGAGGAGGAACTGCTGCGGATCTGCACGGACGGCGCCGCCCGGACGAGACGGTAGCCGCGACCGCGACCGACGAGCCTTCGCGGCTGCGGCCCGAGGACCGCGCGTTCCTGCTCGGCGACGGCAACCATCTGCTGGCCGCGCTGGCCTACACCGACCTCGACGCCATCTCGCAGGGGTTCACGTGGAGCGCTGCGGCGACCAACCGGTTGCGGGAGCTGTCCGACGCGCGGAGCGCCTCGCGGCGGGTGATCAGCACGAGGCGACTGGGGAAGGTCGTGCTGGAGCTTCGCCAGCACCTGGTGGGACGCATCGACGAGCTGACCGCAGAGGACCTCGCCGCGTTCCGCGGCCTGGACAGCACGTTCCTGGCGGCCGTGCGGCACGGCAGCGACACCGGACTGCGGCGCGCGCTGGCCAGCCTGCTGGAGCCCGACGCCCGCCACGACCACTCGGACGCGGGACCGATGCTCATCGGTGCCCTGCTCGGCCGGACGGTCCTCGTGGACGACGGGACGCAGCTGCGCCGGCTGCACCGGGCGGGGACGACCGGCGAGCCGATCCGGCTGTACCGGCGGGTGCAGAGCGGCTCCGGCTTCGCCGACTTCCAGGCATTCGTCGCGCAGCCACCGCCCCGGCCGCAGGTCCCGCCGGTCACCACCCCGGCGGTGCCCGCCGTGCCGCCCCTCGACGCGGCCGACGACCCGCCCATCACCATGCGGTTCGCTCCCCGTAGCTATCAGGCCCTCGCCGCCGGCACCGACCTGGAGGCGCACGCCAGGGATCTCGTCCAGCGGATCACCCGTACGGCCGCCGGCCGGCCGCCGCGGGGCGCGCCGGTGATCGTGACGGTCGAGGGCGACGCCGGCGGCCTCGGGGTCGGGATCGGCAAGTGGAAGATCCCCAGCATGGTGTGGGGGTCGAAGCTGGGCGGGCGGCGGGCCGAGACGGTCGCCACGCTCCTGGAGGCCTCCGTCCAGCGCCAGCTCGCCGAGCAGCGGGGCTCGGACACGCCCATCGTGATCTTCCGGCACCGTACGGCCGCGGAGCCGGCGGACGGCGCCGAGGGCGAGACCCGCGGCGCGGTCACGGTACACGTGGAGATCGGCGACTCGTGGGACGACGGGCGTGAGCGGATCCACCCGGACCTCGCGCCGATACCCGCCGCCGTGCCGGTCGGCACCGGCAGTCTCGAGCAGATCGCGTTCGCCGCCGGCATCCCCGCCCACACGCTGCCCGACCTCACCCGGCTCGTCGAGCGGCTCAGGCGGTTCGCCGCCGAGCACCACGTGCCGGAGACCGCGGAGGCCTGGGACCAGCTCCCCGGCTTCCTCGTCAACAACTACCGGCACCTCGTCGGCGACGGCATGGTCGTCTTCCTCGGCAGCATCGAGGTCCTCGTCCGGCTCGAGCTGACGAACGCCAGGCGGGAGAACGCGCCGCCGGCGGCCGCGGACGGCACGGCCGGCAGCGCCCCGGACGGGCCTGCCGGCCGGGCCGGGCAGATCCGGGCCAACGAGACGATCCACGGCACCTTCCAGGTCGGCGCGCACAGCGAGAGCCACTCCGGACCGACCGGCTGGTTCCGCTTCGGCGGATCGGTGGGCTTCTCGTTCGGCGTGGCCAGCCGCCTGCTGTCGATCCGGCTCGGCGCCGCCTTGCGGTTCGTACGGAACCTCATCAACCGGTCCACCGGCACGGTGCGGGACGCGGAGGTCGGCCGGGTCGAGGACACCCGCGAGGACGCCGCCCTGCTGTCGGCCGACGGGACCTACCACCTGCGGATGCGTGCCGATGCCACCCAGCGGTGGGACGACCGGCCGACGGAGACGATCCGGGCCGCTGAGCGGATCACCCTGTCGATGCCGGAGAAGTACCTGACCCGTGGTGAGCCCGGGCTCGCCGCCCAGCTGGCCGCGGCGACCCGGCCGGACCAGGTGGCACCCGTCGGGGCCGCGGAACGCCTGCCGAGGGTGTTCTACGCCTCGGGCCTGACGAGCCTGCACCTGCTCAGCGACGACATCATCCGGCAGCTTGAGCGCCAGCGCGGCCCGATCCCGATGGGGCATCCACTGCGGGCGTCCGTCTGGCACCGGGTGTCCAATCTGGACACCCACCTGGACAAGGCGGTGAACCGGCACCGCGGCTACGAGTTCTCCCTCGTCGAGAACGGCCGGATCGTCGCGAACGTCCGGGTGCGGACGCGGCGGGTCGGCGAGAGCCGCCCGGTGAGCGCGCCGAGCGACAAGGCGCACGTCGAGGAGGTCCGGACCGCGATCTCCGGCACCACGGCCGGTCAGTCGGTCACGAACGAGGCCAGTCTCGAGCCGAGCCTCGAGTTCCTCGTCGCGCGGGTGCCGAAGCTCAAGTTCGCGGTGAAGGTGCCGTACGTGCGCTGGACCTGGACCAACCGGGACGGCAACAGCGCCGGCCGGCTCGGGCTGTGGGTGCTCGTGTCACGGTACGCGGGCTTCACCTCCGCGTACCAGATGGACTTCGAGCACCAGGCGACCGTGCGGGTCCGTCGGCGTCGTAACGTGCTGGTCAAGGCCCGCGACGGTGTGCGCCGGGCGGTTGCGAGGACCCGGCACGGCCATCCGGGCGCCGCCTACGAGCCGGCGACGATCCGCGGCCGGGCGATGGTCCGGGTGCCCACTGCCGACGCGGTCGCGTACGCCATCGAACCCCCGGTGCCACCGGCGACGACGCTGCCGGTGGTGCCACCGACGACGTTCAAGAACCGGGCGGCACCGGCGGTCCCGCACCACGCCCGCAAGGGCCGCGGCATCGGCATGGGCATCGCGGAGGTGGACCCGGAACTCATCGACAAGCTCGTCGACCGGATCGAACAGGAACTGGACAAGTACGGGTACGTGGTCCGTGACCCGGACGCGCCGTTCGAGCGCGGTTCGTGGTTCAGCCGCAAACGCGACAGCCAGGTCAGCAACGGCGCGCTGCTGCGCAAGCTGCTGTCGACGCAGGCGTTCGACTCGAACTTCGACGGCATCCACCAGGACGGTTTCCCGATCACCCTGCGCAAACGGCACACCGGCTGGTTCACGTTCTTCCGGGTCCGCTCGGCCCGCGTGACGATCACCGCCCGGCCCCGCCAGGTGATCGTGCCCGCCGACGGGACGGCCCGGGCGGGCGTCGCCCCCGAGATGTTCGAGGACCCGACCGCCAATCCCCGGTTCACCAAGGAACATCAGATCGTCAACCTCTCGATGGGGCTGGACTCCGGTGGGTCGTCCGCCGGTGGCGGGCAGGGGTTCGCCGCCGGTGCGAAGCTGCGGTTCCTGCCGACCGACAAGGGCAAGCAGCTGCAGGGTGCCGGCATCGGCGTGGAATGGGACAGGGGCATCAGCGGCGACGAGTCCGTCAACCACGTCAGCAACATGCCACGGCTGATGGAGTACACGGGCGAGCTCACCGAGTTCGACGTGACGAGCGAGTACCGGGTCGGCATCGACCACGACCTGTCATTCCTGCAGCGTCTCATGCGGCGCTTCCAGCGGCAATCCGTCGCCGGCCGGCTGCCGGCCTCGATCCCGCCGATCACGAGCACGGCGACGGTGCGTGTCGTGCCCGCGTTCAACACGAAGGAGTCGCACAAGCCGCCACCGGTCGAGCCGACCGTCAAGACCACGCCGGCCTCGGTCTTCGACAACGCCGCAGTGTCCTATCTGGACGTCACCGGGCTGTTGCCGACGGCCCGACGCTGGATGGCGAAGATGGCCAGGCCCGGGGGCACCGCGGACGAGGAGATCTCCACCTTCCTCAACCAGGCACAGGTCCAGGCCCACTTCCGCGAGGCGCTCGGGGGATACACCACCGACACGTTCTTCGAGTCGCAGTTCTTGCGGGACAAGCACCGGATCGTCTCGCTGAAGGCCGAACCGTCCGAGTCGCAGTTCGTCGGCGCGACCGACGACCCGTTCGTGCTCGGCCTGATCAAGCTCTCCCTCACCCAGGCCGGTCAGTCGACCAGCCGGCGCTCCGGCATCTCAGGCACGCCGCTGGACGTCGGCGCCGGCGGCGATCCCGGGCGGTCCGACATCACCGGGCTGAGCGGGTCGGGGAACCACTCGATGCGCAAGGGCCGCAGCCGCGAGCGCTCGACCAAACAGACCGGTGGCCGCGAGTCGCTGGAGCTCAACTTCCAGCGGGCGTACGCCTTCCGCGCGCCCGTGCGCTATGTGCTGCGCATCGGCAAGGCCAAACGAGCGAAGCTCTGGCCGAACAGCAACTACGTCCCCGTCGAGTACGGCATCGACAGCGCCGAGCCGATGATCTACCTGCTGTCGGAGCCGGACGCGCTCGAGCACTACGCGAAGGGCGACGTGCCGCTCGACGCTGACCAGCTCCTCGACCTGCTGACCAGGTGGACCAGCGGCGAGCTCGGGATCTCCCACGAGCTCATGGCCCGCGTCCTCGCCCGCTGGCGGCACGACGGCAGCCTGGGGGACGCGCATCGCGAACTGCTGCAGGACGCCGCACGCGACCTCGCCCGCGGCTACCCATGGGCGGACCGCCGGATGTCGGACGATGCGGTCGAGAAGTTCCGTAGCGCCTTCGACATCGACCTGACGCCCGTGGACGAGCGCCGCCGGCTGGGTGTGCCGCCGTTCCTGCGCTCGGGGGACCATGCCTCGCTCGGTCACAGCGGCGTCCACTCGCTCACCCTCGAGGACGACGTGAAGCTGTCCGACATGGTCGCCGACGCCGTCAACGGTGTCGTGCCGGGCCTGCTGGGCCGCAAGCACGGCACGATCCCGCGGTACGCCGACAAGCTCCGCCAGCGATGGTGGCACCGGCGGCCGCAGACCGCGCCGTACGTGGGGCGGCTGCAGGGCGGCCGCGACTACGTCCAGGCGGTCCTCGACGGTGGCCGCGACCAGCCGCTGCTCGAGCAGCTCCTGGGCCCGGACGGGGTCACGTTCACGTTCGCCGACCCGCACGCCTGGTTCGGCCAGGACATGGTCGAGGCGAAGCTCACCGCCCGGATCACCGATCCGCCGAAGTTCGGCGACTACGTGCGGGGCAGCGGCCTGGAGACCTACCGGCACCGGTACGTGGAGCGCCGCGAGGCGACCCGCCGGCAGTTCACCCGTGGCACCTCGTTCGGGTTCAAGGGCACCATCGACGACCGGCCCGACCCGAATCGGACGCCTGAGCAGGCGGCTGACGCGGCGCGCCGCGACACGGAGCAGAAGGTGACCGGCGGTCCCGGCGTCAGATGGGCCGAGGGGGTGAGCCGCAGCCGGGCGACCACGGAACAGTTCACCTACGAGTCGACGATCTACGACTGGGGCAACTACTACCGGGCCGAGGCGGGCGTCGAGTTCACCGTCGAGGTGCGGCGGGTGAAGCTCGGCGGCCGCCGGATCGCCAACTGGCTGACGTTCAAGGTCATCGCCCGGTTCCGTGCCCTGCACACCGACGGTCCGCTGGTGCGCGGGGCTCTCATGGTGCCGGTCAACACCGTCCGGGTGCTGGGCGCCGTCCTGCGCGACGCCGGCAGGCGGCTGACCCGGCCGGTCCTCGCACAGTTCCGGGAACCGCCGGCGCGCGTGGTGGACCCGCCCGCCGCCCGGACGGTCGCGGGCACGGTGACACTCAAGATCCCGAAGAGCGTCGCGGAGGCCCGGCCGATGGCGCCGCCGACCGGTCTGCGGGCCGCGCTCAACCCGGCGCGGCTGCCCGAGGACTTCTTCGTCGACGCCGTGCAGCTCGAAGGTGCCGAAGCCGCCGGCCGCAGCCTGCTCGGCGCGATCTTCGAACGGCCGGTCAAGTGGAACCGGTGGTGGCCGTCGCGGTGGGTGACCCGCCCCGGGTACCACACGAGCGCGTCCGTCCGGGCCCTGACGACCCGGGACATGCTCGCGGCGAACCTCATCCCCGCTGCGCTCAACCCCGACGGTGTACGGCTCGCCACCGGGGCCTTCGTGCCGGGGCACTCGAGCCGGCGGGCGGACCTGACACTGCACGGCCGGCTCGAGGACATGGAGGTCATCTCCGAGCTCGACGGCACCGGCACCGGCCGGTACGTGAAGTACCAGCAGGGCGTGAGCGCCTCGACCTCGCACGACACGCCGTACCTCGGGCTGGGTGTCGACGCGGGCGGCCCGGCCAAGCTGACGGTCACCGACAACGCCAACCCGAGCGAGTCCTACGGCGCGCACCGCACCGAGGGCGACACCGACCTCAGCCGGCAGGCGCCGAAGTCGCACACCAGCACGCACGCCGACGCGCACCGCCGCGAGGAGCACGTCAAGCAGCAGGGACCGGCTGTGCTCGTCCGGCTGCACGGCAGATACCGCCTCGAGGGCCAGAAACGGGTCGTGCACTGGTGGCGGCCGACCTCGATCGGCCGGCAGCGCTCCAGCGACGAGTTCAGCGGCGACGTGTACGTGGCGATGTTCAAGGCCGACTACGAGGCCCTTGTCGCCGACCAGCGACGCGCGGAGTTCGGCCGGAAGGAGGGCACCGGCGAACGCGGCCGCCCGCCGGTCGCGCACGACGGTTCACCGGCCGTGGACCTGGCCGCGGCCGCCGCGGTCGTCGGACCGGACGCCGGCTCGCGGGCCCCGGCCGACCGGCCGGACCAGGTCCTGCGGGCCCAGGTGCGTGAGGTCGCCCGGCAGGTGCGCACGGCACCGGACGACGTCGTCGTCGCCCGGGCGCCGTCCCGCGCGGAGACGGCCGAGCAGTTCACCCGGACCCTCGACACCTGGGCCGCCGGTCACCTCACGTATGCGCAGATCGCCGCGGTCCGCGCCGCGCACCGGGCCGATCCCGGCGGGCGGAGCCTGATCGAGCTGATGACCGAGGCCGTGAACCTCGCCGCCCCGGCGCCCGCGACCGGCGACGGCACGACCCGCCCCCGGCACGTACCGCCGCTGCTGGCGCACCTGCAGCAGGATCCGTTGCGGGTCGCCCGGGCACTCGCCCGCGAGCTGCAAGCCCCGGTCGAGCTGCGGCTGGGCCCTGACGACGCGCCGACGGAGCGGTACAGCGTGGCACCCGACGGCTGGTACATCCGGCTGCGCCCGAACCTGGGCAGCACGGTGCCGATGGGATCGGAGAGCCTCGTCGACGGCCTGCCGGATCACGTGATCGACGAGGCGGTGCGGCTCGGCATCGGCCGGGACGAGCTGATCGGGGTGCTCGACAACCGCCGGAGGTCCTTCACCGATGCGGTGCAGGACGCGGAAGACTACGTCCGGACCCGCAGCGCGGCACCGGCGGTCGCTTCCCTGCCGTTGACGTTCCACCAGCGGCGGGCGCTGACCGCCCGCCGGGTCGAGGCCCTGGAGCAGGCGCCGGGCCGGGACTCCTGGCTCCACGCGCTGATCACGACCGCGCAGCACCAGCCCGCCCCGTCGGCCACGGTCCGGAGGATCGCGGAACTGACGCCCACCGAGCTGCGCACGATCGTCGCGCAGCGGCGCGGGGTGCCGGACGACACGCCGCTGCCGCCGTGGCCGGACCTGGCGACGCTGCTGGGCATCGAGGTGGTGACGGTGGCCGGTGACGGGACGGCGACGACCGACGGGCTCCGCACGGGCGGGCCGCTCGTGCTGCTCGAGGTCGGCGACGACGAGTACCGCCCGACCGGACCGGCCGCCGGGACCGCGCCCGATCCCAGCACCAAGCCCGATCCCAGCACCAAGCCCGATCCCAGCACCGCGCCCGATCCGAGCACCGTGTCCCCACCCAGCACGGCGCCGCCACCCGCACCCAGCACGACGGCGCCGGCCGCACCCAGTACGGCGGCGCCGGCCGCGAAGACCAGGCAGCGCGGGAGGGCCGTCACGTTCGGCCCCGACACGGTGCTCACCGGCCAGCCGACGACCTCCCCCGTGGCGCCGGCGGCAAGCACCTCCACCGGCACACCGCGCAGCGCCCTCAGGGCCACGCCGGCGGGCACCCCCAAGAGCCCGCCGGTGTCCCTCCCGACGACGACCCGCCCCCTCAGCCGCACCCTCACGGATCTCGGCTCCGATCAGCGCGAGCTGGATCGTCAGTACGAGGACGTGCAGACCCGGCTCGTGGAGTACATCTCGAACAACCCCAACACGGACGTCAGGATGCGGCTCGTGACGAGCTACACGTCACAGCGCACCGGCACGAGCATCGCCCAGACCCGGGAGCTCACCGACATCCTGCGGGAGATGCTCGGCGACTACGAGCGCGCGGACCGACGCCGGGATTCGGTCCTGCGCCTGCAGGCGCGAGCCGACTCCGCGATGCCGTCGCGTCGATCCGACGGGCCGGATCCGGCCGGACAGAGCCCGGCCGACCGGCGGCAGGACCGGCGCGACGCCGAGCGGGAGCTGCGCAACTACATCGAGGGCCATCCCACTGGCGGGCAGCAGCGGCTGCTCACCTTCGACGGATACGTCCGCGACCAGAGCGTGGGCGACGCCGAGCGGACCCGCAGGCTGCGTCGCAAGCTCGCCGAGTACCAGCGCGAGGACGCACCCGGCAGGCCGCAGCCGACGTGGCCGGACTGGGCGTACGAGGACCCGCGGGATCCGCTGGGCCTGCGCAATCCGACCCCCGCTCAGCAGCAGGAACTGGAGAACCTCGACCTGCGGACGGGATGGGTGAACGCCGACGGCAACTGCGCCTTCGCCGCGGCGCTCAAGACGGTCACACCGGACCGGGTGACCGAGGCCGCCCAGCTGGTCGCCGCGCAGATCGGCCTCCCACCACCGGGCCGTATCGACGACGCGCTGCGGCTGCGGACGGTCCTCGCCGACGTGGTGGACCGTACGATGACCGACCACACCGCGAGAAGCCGGCTGAACCTGCGCCATCTCGCCATCCACCGCGACGCCCACCAGCTCGACGGCGTGGACTTCGAGTACGAGCCCGGCACGGCAGGCGACGAGGCGGACGGCACGGTGATCACCGTCAGCAGGTTCGCCGAAGAACTGCGGCAGGACGGGACGTACGCATCCGCGTCAGGGGATCACTTCCTGTGGACGCTGAGCCGGTTCTTCACCTGGGCGAGCCAGCTCTCGACGGCGGCCGGCGGCACGCTCGACGTCGCGCTGTACGGGATGACGCCACAGGGGACCCTGTACCCCGCTGACAGCGACGACATCCGCTGGACGGACGTCATCGTGCTTGTCCAGGAGCACTTCCTGCCCACCCGGGCCCGGTCGGACGCCGACGATGCCGCCGCCTACGAGGGGGAAGCCGCCTACGAGGGGGAACAGGTCGGGACCGGCGCAGACGACACGACGGTCCTCACCGCCCGGGTGGAGTTCGACCTGCCACTGCCGCCGGCCCCGCCCGTGCACCGGGACACGGCGCGGCTGCGGGCCGAGATCGACGCGGCGACGCGCCGGGTCCCCGATCTGGACGCGCAGGTGGCGGCGGCGGTCGCGGGCAATGGCGAGGCCGGTGCACACGCGCACGCCGCGTGGCGGTCGTTCGTGGACAGTCTGTCCGCGCTGCACGGCCGCGTCGGTGGGACGGAGTCGACGACCCGTGCCGAGTTCGGCAACGTCCTGCTCGCCTACAGCCTCGCCTTCGAGCGGCTGGCGGCCCTGGGGACGGTCCTGCCGGCGAGCCGCCGCCTGGTCGAACCGGACCAGCCGGTGGCGATGCGACAGCCCGAGGAGGCCGAGACGGACGGCGATCCGGAGCAGGGGGCGATCGTCGTCACCGCGGACCCGGGTGGGGGCTGGGTCGCCCGGGCCCGGGACCTGACCACCACCCGGATCAAGGAGTTCCGGGCCGCCGACCGAGCGTCCGCGCTCGCCGCGGCCCGGACCGACCGCGACAGCGCGTTGCAGGAGCTGACCCGCGACGTCAACGCCCACGCCGACGTCGCCGCGTGGCGCACCGCCCGCGGCGCTGAGCGGCTCGGCACCGACGAGGTCGACGCGCACTGGAGGACCCTCCTGGCCGAGGGGTCGCACCGGCTGCACAACGTCCGTGACCACGTCGCCGCCATCGCCGCGCTGGTCGTCAACGACGGCCGGCCGGTGCGGATGCGCGGCGGGGCCGAGGGCACCGAGAGCGAACTGCGCAACCTCGTCCTGCAGGCCGACCCGGGCCACGAGGTCCCGGACAAGGGCACGGTGCTCGTGCGGCACCCGCTGCTGCACATCACCGTGGACTCGATCGAGCACTTCCGCACGAAAGACGACCGGTGGCATGACTCGTTCCCAGCACCTGCGGACGAGTCGGCCGGCGACTACGGCATCTACCCCGGCCTGGAGGTCGTCACGGTGCCGGCCGCGGTGCTGCCCGGCGAGGCCGCGAACCGTCCCGGGTGGGGCGAGATCGCGGCGGTGCTCGACGACGTCCTGCGCCGCGTGTACCGGGCGGCGGACGAGCCGGACGGGCTGCCCCTCACCGAGGCGTTCCGTGACGCCCCCGGCTTCGTCGTCGAGGACGCGGCGGCGGGGTTGCGGCTCTTCGACCCCGATCCTCGCCGGGAGCCCACGCTGCACCTGCACCTCACCGTCGGGGCGGGTCTGGTGCACGGGCTGCACGCGCTCATGACCTGGCTCAACACCCCCGGGCGGGCGCCGGCGCACGGCGGTGTCGACACCCGGCTCGCCGAAGGGGCCGCCTTCGGTGACGACGTCGCCGCGTACTACCTGTCCACCATCGGCCGGCCGCTGCGCGCGGACCTGGTGGATCTCGCCCCGGACCCGGCCACGGTGGAGTCGCTGCGCGGGTTCGCCGCCCTCGTCTACACGCAGGTGGCGGCCCGGCTGGACTGGCACGACGACGAGGTGCTGCTGAAGTCGATGGTCCTGGTGGCGGCCCGGACCTCGTTCACGCACATGCGCGCGGCACTGCCCGAACGCGTCCGGCGGTTCCTCGACGGCCACGACGAGCAGTTCCGCGACCTGTTCAGGCGGCGTTACCTCGCGAGCCGGCCCGAGGTCAGCGAAGGGCGCGGCAATGCCCTCAGCCGGCCCTCGGCGGGCCGGGAGCACCAGGACACCGACCCGTTGTTCGACCTGGTCCCGTTGTCCGATCGGCCGACGCACGGGGAGTACCTCGACAACGCCCTGCGGGAGACGCCGGGGCGGGTGGTCCACCAGGACGAGGGGCTGGGTATGACGGCCGGAACACATCGCGGCCTCGACGGCACGCTCGGCCCCGACCGGCTGCTGGCGTTGCTCGAGATCCGCTTGTTCCGTTCGTCCGCCGCGGCCCGGCGGGAGAGCCTGGACGAGTACTTCCACGAGGTCGCCGCGGTCGTCGACGCCGCCTACCGCCGCGAGCACGGCCCGGCGGCCGGTGGTGAGGGTACGCCGGCAGGCTCGTGGACCACGGTCGCCTACCGGCTCATCGATGATCTGCGAACCCTCCATGGTCGAGCCGGACACGGGCTCCCCGCGTTCGGCACAGACGACGAGTTCGCCGCCGTCCTGGGCCGGATCCGGGCCGTCGCCCCGATCACCGATCCGGCGCCGGTGACGTGGAGCCCGGACGTGGCCGCCCTCGTCACCGCGCTGGAGCGGCTCCGTGACGCCGCCCGTCGGACCGGACCTGGCCGGGCTGAGGAACAGCACGCAGTCGCGGACCTCGGCCGGGTCATCGACACGCTTCGGCGGACCGGTCCGGCCGGCGGCGTCGATCCGCCCGCCGTCACGGAGGTCGGCGACCTGATCCCGTTCACCGAGGGAAGCGCACGGGAGACCGCCGCCTGGGACGGATTGCCCGGGCTGGCCGAGCGGATCCTCGCCCGCGCGACGCAGGTGCACCGGGGCGGCGGCACGGGCCTCGTCGTCACCGTCGACGGCGGGGGCAACGGAGGACGGTTCAGCGCCGGGGCGGAGACCGCCGGCCGGCGGCGCGCCCGCACGATCGCCGACACGCTGCGGCCGCTGCTGGGTGCCGGCGGGCTGCCCGCAGGGTTCATCACGTTCGCGGAGACCAGCAGGGGCGGCGCGCTGCCGTTCATCCGGCGGGACGGTCTCAGCGACGACGCGCTGCGGCGGTCCGTCTTCGTCTCGACCAGGCCGCGTGGTGCGGACGGCACCGGACGGTCCGCGGACACGTCGGCGGGCCGGTCGCGGCCCCCGCTGAGCCGGTCGCTCGCGCTGCAGCAGCAGCGCCGCGACGAGTACGCGGCCCTGGAGCAGGAGCTGCGGGACTACGTCGCCGGCCGTCCCGCGGCGACGGCCCGTCTGATGGAGGTGGAGCAGGTCCTGGCGGCGCACCCGGGCCGCGCCGACGAGCTCCGCCGGCTGTTGCTGCGGTACCGGCAGGAGGACGTCGCGATGCGGGGATCGCAGTGAACCGATCGGCCGTGGCAGACGTTGTGTCACGGACACCATGCGCCACCGGAACGAGGGGGAACGGTTGACCAGTCCGGCTCCGCTTCCGGCCGCGGCGTTCCCGCCGGCGCCCCGATCGGCGAGGGTCAACGAGACGCCTGAGACGCTGGGGTCGCACGCGAGCGTGCTCGACCCGGGTCGGTGGGCGAACCGCTGGACCGGGCTGGCGGGGCCGCTCGAAGTACCCGCGGCCCCCAGCCCGCCGCCGGCGCCGCCCGCGCCGTCGCTCCCGCCGGAGCCCTCAGCCGTCGTCGCGGCGTCGCAGGACGTGCCGCAGTGGGTGGACCCGGCCGGGTGGGGCGCCGAGGACCGGGCCCTGCTGCGCCGTGCGCTGGTCGACCGGTACGACGCCTATGCCCGGGTGGTCACCCGCACCCTCGCCGAGGAACCCGGGCTTCGGGCCGCCGGCGGGGGCCGGGACCTCGTCACCGACCTGGTGGCGTTGTGCGCGTACACGGCCGAGCGGCAGGCGGTGAACGACATCCTGCGTGGGGTCGCCGACGGCCCGGCCGGTGCCTACAGCCTGATCGCCCGGGGCGCGTCGAGCGGGCTGTGCCGCCTGCCGACGGTCATCGGCCCGGTCTACGCCGCGAGTGACGCGGCGGTCGGCGCCGACTACCGGGCCGGGGACGAGCTCGTTGAGCCTGGGTTCGTCGACGTCCGGCTGACCGGTGGCGGCGAACCAGGTGCCACCGTCGAGTACGTCATCTGGTCGGTGAGCGCGCGGCGCGTCGACCGGTTCACGCCGGAGGCGCAGCCGGCCGCGACGTTCCCGCCGGGCAGCCGGTTCGCGGTCCTCGCCGTCGACGAACCCGCCGCCGAAGGGCCGCTGCGGGTGCTGCTGAGCGACCGTACGGGCGAGCGCCCCGCGGCCGGCGAGCGGTGGGGCGAGATGCTGCAGCGGCTGCGCCGCGGTGCCGCCGCCGGTGGTGCGGGTCCCGGCCGGCTGGGTGCGCCGCTCGGCCTGGACCGCTGGGGTCACCCGTTCACAGCGACGTCCCGGCCCACATCCGTGCCAGTCACCAGCGGAGGTCCGCGGCCATGAATCAGCGTGTGGTGTCGGTGTCGCGTACCGAACCGGACGGGTTGCCACGCATCGCCGACGCCCTGGCGGTCGCCGGGCCGGGTGCGACGATCGTGCTGCAGCCGGGCGTCTACCGCGAGGAGCTGCGGCTCATCGGCGACGTCACGCTCACCGCGGAGGACGGGCCGGGCACCGTGACGCTCCGCGCGCCGGACGGTGTCGCCGTGTTCGTCGGCGGCGGTGCGGTGACCCTGCGCGGCATCACGATCGCGGGAGGCAGCGACACGTACCCGGCGATCCAGGTCAGCGGCGGCGAGCTGACGATGGTCGACTGTGAGCTGCGGGCCGACGGCCTGGTCGGGCTGCACGTGCGGGGCAGCCACGTCGAGGTGCGCAACTGCGTGGTGGAGAGCCGTTCCGGCGCCGGTCTGCTGCTGGAGCAGGGGATGACGGGGACGTTCCGGTCGAGCACGGTCCGCGACTGCGGCGGGCCGGGGATCGTGATCGCCACCGGCGCCGATCCGCAGCTCATCGACTGCGTGGTCACCGGCGGGCAGGGGCCGGGGGTGCTGTCCACCCGCGACGGTCGCGGCAGCCTCGTCGACTGTGACCTTTCCGCGGTCGCCGGGCCGGCGGTGGCCGTTGAGGAGGGTGGCATGGTCCACCTGCGACGGACGACCATCCACGACGGCGACGGGCCGGGAATCGTCGCCACCGGGGGTGCGCCCGTGTTCGAGGACTGTCTCGTGCGCGACGTCGGCGGGCACGGGGTCGTGATCGCCGGGGACGCCGATCCGACGCTGGCGCGGTGCCGGATCGAGGGCACCGGCGGGCACGCGGTGTTCGCGCTCGGCAACGGCACCGGCCGGCTCGTCGACTGCCGGTTCGCGGAGTCCGCCGTCGCGGTGCTCGCGTTCACCGACACCGCCACGTCCACATTGGACAAATGCGTCGTCGAGGGTGCGGGCGACGTCGCCGCGCTCTTCGACGGCACGGCCGGTGGCACGCTCGTGCGGTGCGAGGTGCGCGGCGGCCGGACCGGCGTGCTGGTCCGCGGCGGCGCCGACCCGCTGATCGAGGAGACCCTCATCGCCGGCTGCGTCGAGTACGGCGTGCAGAGCATCGACGGCGCGCGCGGCACGGTCCGCAACTGCACCGTCGAGGACTACGGCGTGGCCGGAGTCCGGGTCACCGGTGCGCGGCTGGCGGTCACCGACTCGCGGCTGCGCGGCGGCCGGCACGGCCTGGTCGTCGCCGCCGGCGGGCATGCGACGGTCGACGCCTGCGAGATCGGCGCGGCGAGCGTGGCCGGTGTCCTGGTCGAGCCGGCCGGCGAGCTACAGCTGCGCCGGAGCCGGGTGCGGGGCGGCGCCGCCGCCGGGGTGCGGTTCGCGGCCGGTTCCCGGGGCACGCTCAGCCGGTCCGAGGTTTTCGACAACGGCGGCGACGGCGTGCTGCTCGAGACCGCCGAAC
>NZ_JBEXDG010000044.1:0-91679 GCF_040605635.1 Dactylosporangium sp. NPDC005555 | reverse complement strand
CCGATGGCTCCACGTCCATCTCCAGCACCGTCCGCTATGTGTGCAAAGTCCGTGTCGCGCCGCTACGTGCGATCGAACTTGGTGAGATCACCTCACTGCATCAGCCGACTCTCGCGAGCCGACCCACTGGACATGATTCCGGTCGTCACCGACCTGCTCAACCGTGGCGTGACGATCATCTCGATCACTGAGGGCGAATTTCGGCGCGGCAATGTCATGGACCTGATCCACCTGATCATGCGCCTTGACGCCTCTTACAACGAGTCGAGGAACAAGAGCATCGCGGTTCGCTCGGCGAAGGCTGCCGCACGCGAACTCGGCGGCTACCTGTCTGGCAAGCCGCCCTATGGGTTTGCTCTCGTCCCCGAGTCGCGCAAGAATGCCGAAGGCCGCCCGATCGTCGTGCAGACGCTCGTTCGCCGCGACGATGAGGCCGGGGTGATTCGTCGTGTAGTCGCCCGCATCCTCGACGTCGCCGCACCTGCCACTATGACCGGAGTCGCGGCCGAACTGAACGAATGTGGCGTGCCGACGCGCGGAGCGACCATAGGCAAGATGACGGCCAACAGCGCCTGGGGGCCTCGAACGCTGACGCGCATCCTGAGTGATCCGCGTATCGCAGGCTTCGCAGCCGAGGTCGTCTACTGCGACCGGCCGCGCCCCGACGGTCGCAAGAGCGCGAGCGTTGCAGGCTATCGAATTGTCTGCGACGACGACGGTGCCCCTGTCGAGGCGTATCCGTCCATCATCGACCCCGAAACCTGGTTCGAACTCCAGTCCTACCTCTCCGGCCGCCCGGCCCAGGCCGCGCCCCTGGGCCCGCCCAGGTTCGCGCTGCTGTCTGCCCTGGGCCTCCTGTACTGCGAGTGCGGATCGCCGATGAAGTCACACCGCCACACCCAGCGAGGTTTCCGCTCGGCGTATCGATGCAGCCGCGCCCGCGGCGTAAACCGTCCCGGGGCGCACCAGGGCGATTGCACGGTCTCGCAAGGCGCTCTCAACGACTACGTGGCCCGACGAATCTTCGCCCTCATGGCCACGGCCGCAAACGACCCCGAGACCCTTGGTGTCATTTCCGAGGCGACCCGCCTTTTTGCATTTGCCGTCGCTGACCCCGCCGCGGCCGGCCGGCGTGGCGCCATCGCGGTCGAACTCGACGACGCACGACGTACGCTCGACCGGCTCTACGACGACCGCGCAAAGGGCGGCTATTCGGGTCAGGCAGGTCAGCGGCGTTTTCTGGACGCCGAAGTGGACCTCTCCCACCGAGTCGACAAGCTGGCTGCCCGGCTCACGGAACTGGACGCCGTCGCAACTCCGGCCCTGCCGATCCGGCAATGGCTCGGGGAGCCCGGCGAGGATCCGGTCGGTCCTGACTCATGGTGGGTCGGCGCGACGATGTCCGAGCGGCGCGCCCTCGTGACGCTTTTCGTCCGGCGTATCACGATCGTGAAGTCGCCCACGCGCGGCCGCGCGACGCCTGTCGAGGCCCGCACGACCATCGAATGGGTGCGCCCCGTCGCCACGACGCATGAGCTCGCAACGCACCCCTGACGCTGGTCTTGCCCGTTCCCGGGCTCGCCCGATGTGGGGCCGGTGTTCACGAGACCGCCTCGCCGGGCACGTCCGTCCGTCGCGCCGCGGGAGATGCCCGCTGGCTCCGCAACGCCAGCGCTGGTGAGGAGCAGGACCGCCGGCGGCATGTAGTTGACTTGCGGAATACTTATCTAGCAAGTACCGTTGACGCAGGCGACAACAGCTCAACCTTGGAGGCATCACATGCCCGCCGTCACCGTCGAAAACGTCATCGCGCTTCCGCGCGTATCCACGCCTGACCCGATCACGACGGCGCCTCGTCCGGTGATCTCGGTTACCACCGCGCCGCAGGGCTTCGAGGGTGAAGGATTCCCCGTGCGTCGTGCCTTCGCCGGGGTTGACCTGCGGAAGCTGGACCCATTCATCCACATGGACCAGATGGGTGAGGTGCTGTATCAAGCAGGCGAGCCGAAGGGCACCCCGTGGCACCCGCACCGGGGGTTCGAGACCGTCACGTACATCATCGACGGCGAGTTCGTGCACAGTGATTCCAACGGTGGTGGCGGCGTCATCCGTGACGGCGACACCCAGTGGATGACCGCCGGCTCCGGCCTGCTGCACATCGAGACCCCGCCCGAGCACCTCGTCGTCAGCGGCGGGCTCTTCCACGGCTTCCAGCTGTGGGTCAACCTGCCGAGGGCCGACAAGTTCGCCGCACCGCGCTACCAGGACATCCGCGGCGGCCAGGTCGCGCTGCTCAGCTCGCCCGACGGCGGCTCGCTGCTGCGGATCATCGCCGGTGAGCTCGACGGCCACGCCGGCCCCGGCAACACCTACACGCCGATCACCATGATCCACGCGACGATCTCACCCGGGGCGTCGCTCACCCTGCCGTGGCGCAAGGACTTCAACGCCCTCGCGTACACCCTGGCGGGGAAGGGCACCGCGGGCACCAAGGGCCGGCCGGTCGAGCTGGGCCAGCTCGCGGTCTTCGGCGAGGGCGACAGCATCACCGTCACCGCCGACGCCCGGCAGGACCCGCGGCACCCCACGATGGACGTGCTGTTCCTCGGCGGAAAGCCCATCCGGGAGCCGGTCGTGGCGTATGGTCCGTTCGTCATGAACACCAAGGCCGAGGTCGTGCAGGCGTTCGAGGACTACCAGGCCGGCCGGCTCGGCAGCATCCCCGCGGCGCACGCCGACGTTCGGGGAGAGGCGTCCTGAGTGGACATCGACGTCGTCGACGACCCGTCGCAGCACCGGTTCGAGCTGCGGGTCGACGGTGCGCACGCGGGTGCGGCCTACTACCGGCTGCAGCCGGGTGAGATCGTCTTCACCCACACCGAGGTCGACAAGGCCTTCGAGGGCCAGGGCCTGGGCAGCAAGCTCGCCGCGGGGGCCCTGGCACAAGCGAAGCAACGGGACCTGAAGATCGTGCCCCAGTGTCCCTTCATCGCCGCCTACCTGAAGCGGCACCCGGAGCTCAGCTGATGGGCTGCAGCCCGATCGGGTTCGGATGGCGCAGCATCCGCGACGTCTGGGCCGCGATCGGGTGCAGCAGCTCCGCACAGCGCGCCGTGGCCGTGGTCCCGAGGACCCGCCACGGCGTCGCGGCGAGTGCGTCGGTCGTCCGTTCGACGCGGGTGTACGCCTCCCGTGCCCGGCCGGTCGCACGGCCTTCCGCGTCCAACCAGTCCCGGCCGCGGAGCCGGTCGATCGCCGCGGCCCACTCCTCGTCGGTCCAGCCCCTGGCCGGCTGGTAGAACTCCCGGCCGGCACCGTCGAGCAGCGCCACCCGCCACACGTTGCTCTCCGCCCCGTCGAGCCCCTCGACGAGCAGTGCCGCCACGTGGCCGTCGCCGCGGTGCTCGCGCAGCGTGGTCGCCGCCTGCCACAGCACCGCCGCCGGGTCCTCCGCCGTGTCCTGCGGCAAGGGCAGCGTCGCGTTCGCCGCGCCCAGCACCCGGCCGTGCAGGTCAACCGCCTCCGCCGCGGCCCGCAACAGGCTTGCGGCTTCGGTCAGGTCGCCCTCCACCTTGCGCAGGACCCGCCGGGCGCCGTCCAGCCGTGCGTCGAGCGCCGCCGCGGGGGTGATCCGGGTCCACACGTCCGGCAGCGCGCGGGTCACCATCCGCGGCGCGAAGCCGTAGAACGCCGCGAGCACCGGACCCGCCGGCACCGCGCCGAGCGGGGCGCTGCGGCCGGCGAAGTACCCGCGCCAGAACCCGCGCAGGCCCGCCTCCTCGAACGCGCCGAGGGCGTCGTCGGCGAAGTAGGTGATCGCATGGACCGGCTCGAACAGGCTCCACATGCGGCGTTCGGTCGACAACTCTGTCATGGACCTGACGGTACAAGTACCGGCCGGGCGCGTCACCTTCCATTCCCGGTCCGGCTGTGACGTCGTTCACGAGGGTGAGGTGTACGGAACCGTTTCGTACTCTCGGCGGCCGGGAGTAGGGTTTCGATACGAAACGGTTCCGTACACCTGCGATCCAGGACTTGCGGAATCCGGCCTTCACGATCTAGGAAGTGGTCATGTCTCCCACGCCGAAGCCCGGCCGCCGCGAAGCGATCTGCGAAGCGGTCTTCGAGTTGCTCGGCGAGGTCGGATACGACCGTATGTCGATGGACGCCGTGGCGGCGCGGGCCCGCGCCAGCAAGGCCACCATCTACCGGGGCTGGCCGAACAAGCCCGACCTGGTGATGGACGCCTTCGAGCACCGGTTCGGCGGCCCGTATGAGCCGCAGGACACCGGCACGCTGCGCGGCGACCTGATGGCGCTGCTCACCGCGGCCTGCGAAATGGCGAACAGTCCCGACGGCGACGTCATGACCGGTCTGCTGACCGCGGCCACCCGCAACCCGGAGCTGGCCGAGACGTTCCACCGCTGTGTGTACGAGGCGAAGCGCTCCGCGTACGACACCATCGTGCGCCGCGCGGTCGACCGCGGCGAACTGCCCGCCGGCACCAGCGCCGAGCTGCTGCAGGAGATCCTGCACGCCATGGTGCTCAACCGGACCATGTGGCACGAGGGGCCGCTCGACACCGCGTTCGCGACGCGGGTCGTCGACCGGGTGCTGCTGCCCGTCCTGCGCCAGCCTGCCTGACTTCTCCGTTCTTCGTTCTTTTGTCGAAGGCCCACCTTTGGTGCGGCCGCGATCAACCATGCCTTGGGAGGCATCCGCACATGGCAGTCCAATCGGGGGAAACGGCGACCGTCGACCCCAAACGCTGGCTCGCGCTCTCGGTCATCGCCGTCGCCCAGCTCATGGTGGTGCTCGACGCCACCGTAGTGAACATCGCCCTGCCCTCGGCGCAGGAGGCCCTGCACATCTCCACCGCCGACCGGCAGTGGATCGTCACCGCGTACACCCTGGCCTTCGGCGGCCTGCTGCTGCTCGGCGGCCGGATCGCCGACTTCTTCGGGCGCCGCCGCACGTTCCTCGTCGGCCTCCTCGGCTTCGCCGGCGCGTCCGCCCTCGGCGGTGCCGCGGTCAACGCCGAGACGCTCTACGCCGCCCGTGGCCTGCAGGGTGCCTTCGGCGCGCTCCTCGCGCCGGCCGCCCTGTCCCTGATCACGGTCACCTTCACCGAGGCGAAGGAGCGCGCCAAGGCGTTCGGCGTCTTCGGCGCGATCTCCGGCGGTGGCGCGGCGATCGGGCTCATCTCGGGCGGCCTGCTCACCCAGTACGCCAACTGGCGCTGGACCCTCCTGGTCAACATCCCCATCGCGATCATCGCCTTCGTCGCCGCGCTGCCCGTCGTGCGGGAGAGCAAGGCCAGCGGCGACACCCGCTACGACATCCCCGGTGCCGTCCTGGCCACCGTCGGTCAGGTCGCGCTGGTGTACGGCTTCACGAAGGCCGCGACCGACGGCTGGAGCAGCGGCGTCACCATCGGCTGGCTCGCCGCCGCCGGCGTGCTCCTCGCCGCGTTCATCGTGTGGGAGTCCCGGGCCAAGCACCCGCTGCTGCCGCTGCGCGTCCTGTGGGACCGCAACCGCGGCACCTCGTTCATCGTCTCGATCCTGGTCGGCGCGGGCATGCTCGGCATGTTCCTGTTCATGACCTTCTACCTGCAGCAGACGATGGGCTACTCGGCCCTCAAGAGCGGCGTCGCCTACCTGCCGTTCTCCGCGGGCATCATCGTCGCGGCCACCCTCGCGGCCCGCTTCCTGCCCCGCGTCGGACCCCGGGTCATCATGTCGATCGGCGGCGTCCTCGGCACCGCGGCGATGATCTGGCTGACCCGCCTCGACCTGCAGTCCGACTACGTCGTGGACATCCTGCCCGCGTTCATCGCGATGAGCGTCGGCATGGGCCTCGTCTTCGTGCCGCTGAGCAGCGTCGCCCTCACCGGCGTCGCCAACCACGACGCGGGCGTCGCGAGCGCGCTGGTCAACACCACCCAGCAGGTCGGCGGTTCGCTCGGCACGGCCCTGCTCAACACCATCTTCACCACGGCCGTGACCGGCTACCTCACCACGCACGCGGCGTCGCCGCTCGGCCAGGCGGAGGCGGCGATCCACGGGTACAACGTCGCCTTCACCGCCAGCGCCGTCCTGCTGGGCGTCGCGGCGCTCCTGGTGATCCTCTTCATCCGCCGCACGCCGGCCGATGTCGCCAGCACCTCCGACCAGTCGCAGGTGCCTGTCCTCGTGCATTGAGGTTTCCGGTCGTGCCCGGGTCCCCGCGCCGCTCGCCGGTGGCGGGGACCCTTGCCGGAGCGGCGCTGTCCGGGGCTTTCGGTCCGCGGGTTGGGCCGGTGGGGCGGTGCTGTCCGGGGCTTTCGGTCCGCGGGTCGGGCCGGTGGGGCGGTGCTGTCCGGGGCTTTCGGTCCGCGGGTCGGGCCGGTGGGGCGGTGCTGTCCGGGGCTTTCGGTCCGCGGGTCAGGTCGGTGGGGCGGTGCTCTCGCGGACGATGAGGTCGGCGGGGACGAGGATCTGCTCGGCGGTGGGGACGGTGCCGGCGCGGGCCTCGGCGATCGCCCTGGTCAGCGCCGCGGCGGCGGCCCGGCCCTTCGCGAGGACGTCCTGGCGGACGGTCGTCAGCGCCGGGCGCATCCGCGCGGCGAGGGGGCTGTCGTCGAAGCCGACCACCGACAGGTCCTCGGGCACCCGCAGCCCCAGGTCGTGCGCGGCCTGGACGACCCCCTGGGCGATCGCGTCGGAGAAGCAGAGGATCGCGGTGGGGCGCGGGTCCTGCGCGAGGAGGAGCTTGGCGCCGTCGTATCCGTCCTCGGGCTGACCGTGCGCGAGCCTGACGACCGGCGGGGTGATGCCGGCCGGGGTCAGGGCGTCGAGCCAGCCGAGGATGCGCTGCTGCGCCACATACCCGTCGATGACCTTCTCGTCCGCGCCGGTCGTCGCGCCGGGGTCGTCCGCGGTGCCTGTTGTTTCGGCGGTGCTGGTCGTTTCCGCGGTGCTCGTCGTTTCCGCGGTGCTCGTCGCTTCCGCGGTGCTGGTCGTTTCTGCGGTGCTGGTCGTCTCTGCGGTGCCTGGGATGACGGAGCCGGTGGGCAGCAGGCCGTGGGCGCCGCGCACACCGCTGGTGACGAGGGCGACGCGGCGGTGCCCGAGGTCGACGACGTGCTGGGCCGCGGCGCGGGCGCCGGGGCGGTCGGCGACGTTGACGCTCGGGATGCCGTCCGCGGGGACCTGGTCGATGAACACCAGGGGGATCCTGCGGCGGATCAGCCAGTCGACCGCGGTGGACGACGGGTCGCACGAGTAGACCATCGCCCCGTCCATGGCGACGTCCCTGGCGGGCACGACGTCCTCGCGGGCGGCGGCCGTCAGCAGCGTCAGCGCCAGCCCCGTCGGGGTCAGCTCCTCCGCGATCGCACCGAGGAACGTGGTGGCGACCTCATCGTTGAACGCATACCGCAACGACTCGGTGAGCAGCACCCCGACCGCGCCGGTCGTGCCGCGCGCCAGGGCCCGGGCCGCGGGATCGGGCCCCACGTATCCGAGCTCCGACGCGACGCCGAGAATTTTGTCCCGCAGCGTGGGGGAGAGCTGATCCGGCCGGGAGAACGCATTGGAGACCGTCATCCGGCTCACGCCGACCTGGTCGGCGATCGTCTGCAGGGTGACCCTCGCCATGCGCACCTCCCGGCTGCCGTCACGCGAACCCCTCCACGGGGATTCGCCGACGATATCCTGCTTCAGCTCGCCGGGCTGCACGCGGCGGCGGGGGCGACCGCGTCGCCGGCCGCGTGCAGCTTCGCGGCGAGTGCCGCGCGGAACTGCCGCGTCCTGGCCGGGCGGCCGCCGATGAGCGGCGCGGCCGGCGCGACCACCGGCGCGTGCGGCATCGCGCTGCGGACCTCGTGCGCCATCGCGTTCTGGGAGACGATCATCGCGAACGGGAACATGGCCGGACCTCCTCGAACCTGGCCTGCCGTTGCAGTGCCTGTACCGGTACAGTAGCGATTGCTCCTGTACCGGTCAAGTCCATTTCCCGGGGCAGCGATGCACGTCACTTGCGGCGTGATGTCGTCCTTCGGGAGGAGGGCCGCCCCTTGGCCCCGCGACCGGTCCGGTTCGCCGTCGCCGACCTGCGGTAGAACAGCCAGGCCGCGCCGGAGCCGAGGAGGACGACCCCCGACACATACCAGACCCAGGCGTAGGAGGCCTGCGGCGCCGCCGGCGGTGCCGGCGCGGCGGCGGCGGGCGAGGGCGGCGCACAGACGATGTCCTGCGGCGCGGCGTCGGGACCCACGTGCAGGACGCCTTGGCAGCGGCCGATCGCCGGCGTGCCCATCTCCGCCACGACCGTCCAGTCGCCCGCGCCGAGCGTGCCGGCGTAGGTCAGGGCAGTGCCGTTGCGGCGCAGGCCCGCCGGGCCCTCCCGGCGCCCGTCGGCGGTCGTCGCCAGCAGCGTGATCCCGACGGCCTCGGTGACCGGGTGGCCGTCCTGCCAGTCGGCGGTCACCCACACCGAGCCGCGGCCGTCGCCGTGCAGGGTGAGGATGACGCCGTCGTGCGCGGCGGCCGGCGACGCGGTCCCGAGCACCAGGCCGAGGGTCAGGCCGAAGACGAGTCCCAGGCCGAGGGGCAGGCCCGGAGTCCGTCCCAGGGCCGTCGAGACACAGGCCGCGGCCCGGTGCCACAAGGACACCGGGCCGCGGGCGGACGCTGACTGGTTCACGCGCGCTGCGGGAGCCAGCTCTGGTACTTGGCGCCGCTCGGCTTCTGCAGGACGAGCAGCCGGCTGCCGAAGTACTGGTTGTTGCCCACTCCGACGACCAGCCCGCTCGCGGACTGCACCGAAACACCGAACTCCGTCTTGGTCAGCGACCACTGCAAGGCCTTTGCACAGTCACCTTGTACCAGAGTCGCGCCCGCCACGTCCTTGTCGCCCGTGGTGGTGATGCAGGCATCCGTCGCCTTCGACTTGACCACGTACTTGCCGCCGGCGGCCGGCTCCAGCTTCCACTGCTGGTTCGCGCCGTTGTGCCGCTGGTAGACGATGATCGGCGTGCCTGCCGCGCTCCGGGCGCCGAACACGTCGGCCACCCCGCCGGTCAGGCTGTTGCCGAACACCATCCAGGCGCCGGCCGTCGGCGCCGGGGCCGCCGTGGTGTGGACCTTCACGGTCGTCGTCCACGGGGTCAGGGTGCCGTTCTGCGCGAGCGAAATCCCGATCTGATAGTCGGTGTCGGGGCGCATGCCGACGATCCGGACGTTGACCGAGCCGACCTGGCCGATGGACCGTCCATTGAGGACGACCGCGTAGCGGCTGCCGGCCGCGGCCGCGTCCCAGGACAGCCGCACCGAGTTGGCGGTGGTGTCACTGACTCGCAGCTCCTTCAAGCCGGTCGGCGGCTTGGTCGGGGTCGGCGAAGCGGTCTTCGTCGGCGTCGGGGAGACCGTGGGCGACTTCGTCGGCGTCGGCGGCACGGTCTTCGTGGGCGTCGGCGAGGCGGTCTTCGTCGGCGTGGGGGACGCCGTCGGCGACGGCGGCGGCGGCGTGCTGCCACCCGGGCCCGCGATCAGGAACTGGTTGTTGGCCACGTTCCAGTTGTTCGCGAGGTAGCTGCCGGGGCTCGGGTTGGTGTTGTAGTAGTCGTCGTGGTTGCAGTCCATCCGGTTCTCACCGGCACGGTCGGTGCAACCGGTCCTGACCGACGTCTTGAGACCGCCCGAGTCGTTGTAGCACATGATGTCGTACTCATCGAGGCAGTGACCGGCCTTGCTGGAGTTCGGCGCGTTGTTGTTCACGGCACCGAGGTTGTGTCCAAGCTCGTGCGCGGCGACGCTCGCCGTCCAGCAGCCGGAGTCGCTGCGGCCGTAGCCGGGACCACCGTTACTGCGGTTGTTCGTGCCCGGCTGGGTGTCACCGGCGAAGGTGCCGATGCCGCAGTACACCTTGGACTCACCGAAGATCATGTACTTGCGGTCGGTCCGGTTGTACCCGAGCTGCTTCAGCCCGTTGATCGTGGCGTCGAACGTGGCCAGGCCACCGGCCGGCAGCTCGATCTCGCGCACGTCGACCTTGCAGTCGGCAGTGGTCACGAAGCGCACGTGCCGCTCGCCGCCGGTCTCCTTGGCGCTGGAGTTGTAGATCGCGTCGACGCCGGCGCTCCAGGTGCGGAAGCTCTCCTGGTACTGGTTGAAGCGGCTCGCCGTGCTCGCGTCGCGCACGTAGAGGACCTGGACGCGTTTGCCGGAGACACCGTCGCCGTCGCAGGCCACGCCCGACGCGCCGATCGTGTAACCCACGGCGGAGTCGCCGGCCGCCTCCGGTACCAGCGCGAAACCACTCTCGGAGGACACCGAGCCGTTGTCGGCGGTGACGGTCTGTTCCTGCGGCGCGGCCGCCGTGTCCGTCTCGGGGATGACCTGGGTGGGGCCGGCCGCCGTGATCGGGTCGATGGTGCCGCGCACGGTCAGGCCCGCGGGCGGGACGTCGGGTCCGTGGCTGCACTGGTCGCGCTCGGTGAGCTGGTACCCGCCGACGCACGGCTGGCCCTTCTTCGCCGGCGTCAGACCCTGGTACACCAGGCCGAGCTCGGGGTTGTCGGCCGGCACTCGGCTGATCGCCGCCGGCCCCTTCTCGTTGAACAGGTCGTCGATCGCGCCGGGTCCGGCGATCGCCGCCCCCGCTCCGACGACCACGACCGCAACGGTCACGGCGACGCGGTGCATTACTCGAGACACGCTCGGTTCCTCCGGAGGGGAAGGGGGCGCGCGGCAGGGACGGGCACAGGGCAGAGGTACCCGTCCCCGCCGCGCGCGGGACGGCCGGCCTTCGAGGGTGGCAAGGCGGGTGAGGGCCGGTCCGTCCACGTGGGAACGGGGTGACCATAGCGAGCCGTCGACGTCTCATTCCAGCTCGAACGACCCAGTTAAGACACTCATAACCGAGACTTGTGGCAGCCCTACGCTGCCGATTCGACACATGGCGGTCGGCGCTGGTTCGGCACCGAATGGCAGCCGTCCTGCCAGATCCGCGCGCGCCGGGTTCTCGATGATCCGGAAGACTTTGTGCCGTTATGACGACACAGAGTCTTCCGGATCACGGGAAAGGAACGGCCGGCCGCGGCGTGGGTGTCCGGTCAGGGGGCGGGTTTGCCGCGGCGGCGGCGTTCGTTCGGCTCCCGGGAGAGCCTGCCGACCAGACCGAACCGGCTCTGCGGCGGCTGCTCCTTCGGCGCGGGGTCGGCGTCGGCCATGACGATGACGACGCTGGCCCCGCCGAGGGTCCCGGACGTGCCGATGTTGACGGTGCCGTCGCCCTCCACCGCGACCCGCCGCACGATGTCCAGGCCCAGCCCCGTCGAGCCCTGCCCGCTCTCGCCGCGCTGCAACGCGAGCTCCGGGTCGGGGATGCCGGGCCCGCCGTCCTCCACCCGCAGCACGACGTAGCCGTCGTCCCGGCGGGTGACCGCCACCTCGAAGGGCACCCCCTGCGGGGTGTACCGGATGACGTTGCCGATCAGGGCATCCAGCGCGGCGGCCAGCTCGCTCTTCGCGACGTGCACCGGTGCGGGCCGGTCGGTGCCGACCGCCTTGCAGTCGCGTTCCTGGTCGCCGGCGACCGCCGACCAGAACATCATCCGGTCCCTGACGACCTCGGCTACGTCGCAGCCCTGATCGCCGGTCGACGCGGCGGCGCCGTCGCTGCGCTCGCCGCGGTCCGGGGTGGGGGAGTGCGCGTCGATCGGCTCGCGCATCGCGCGGATCAGCTTGTCGATCTCGACCTCGAGCGCGGCGATCGCGTCGCGGATCCGCTCGGCGTCCTGGCCGTCGTCCAGCGTCTCGGCGTCCAGCCGGAGCGCGGTCAGCGGTGTCCGGAGCCGGTGCGACAGGTCTGCGACCAGCTCCCGCTCGTTGGTGAGCAGGGCCATGATGCGGTCGGCCATCACGTTGAGCGCGAAGCTCGCCTCCGCCAGCTCCCGTGGCCCCGACGGGTCCAGCCGCACGTCGAGGTACCCCTCGCTGAGCGCCCCCGCGGCGCCCGCGAGCTGACGGGCCGACGCGGTGACCTTCGCCGCGAGGCGGTCGCCGACCCAGACCGAGGCGATGACGAGCCCCAGGGCGACGGCGCTGAGCGCCCACCAGGCGCCGCTCACTCCGTTGGACAGCTCGTCGGAGGGGATGAAGACCTCCACAACCGCCGTGCGGCCCGAGCCGACGTCCACCGGCTCCAGGTAGGACAGCCCGCCGGTGACGGTCGCCGTGACCGGCGCGGCCTGGTCGGCGGCGTGGGCGAGGTCCCTCGGGGCGGCGTGGCCGGTGCCGATCTCCAGGCCCTCCTCGCCGAGGTTGTGCACCGACACGCGGCTGACCGCGGGGCCGCCGGTGCTGGCGATGGCCCGCTCGATCGCCAGGGGGTCGGTGGTCACGGTGAGGACCGCCACGACCACGGCGGTCTGGCGTTCGGCGTCGGCGAAGGCGCGCTCGCGGGCGAGCTGCTGCACGACCAGCCCGAGGGGGATCAGAAAGGCCAGGGCCACCATCGTGGTGACCGCGGCGCAGACGTAGGCGAGGGTCCGCCTCAGTCCGGGGCCGCGAACCTGAAGCCCACGCCCCGCACGGTGTGCAGGTATCTGGGCGCCGACGCGCTCTCGCCAAGTTTCCGGCGTAGCCAGTACAGATGCACGTCGATCGTCTGGTCCTCGCCCACTGAGGGTTGCCGCCATACCTCCTCCAACAGCTCGCGGCGTGAGACCACCCGTCCGGGACGGGCGGCGAGGTACGCCAGCAGGTCGAACTCTTTGCGGGTCAGCGTCAGCGGATCGCCGTGCAGGTGCGCCTGGCGTTGTCCGATGTCGACACGCAAGCCTCCCACCTCGATGGCGGTGGGTTCCTCGCGGCTCGCCCGTCCGGTGCGGCGCAGCACGGAGGTCATCCGGGCGTCGAGGTGGGCGGAGGTGAACGGTTTGATCATGTAGTCGTCGGCGCCGGCCTTGAGCAGCCGGACGATCTCCGCCTCGTCGTCCCGCGCGGTGGCGATGATGATGGGCGTGTCGGCGATGCCGCGCAGCATCCGCAGGGCGTCGGCGCCGTCGAGGTCGGGCAGGCCGAGGTCGAGCACGACCAGGTCCGGCGTCTCCGCGGCGAACCGCCGTAACGCCTCCAGCGCGGTGCCGACCGCGTGCACCGTGTGGCCCCGGTCGGTCAGGGAGCGCAGCAGGGCGCCCCGCACGACATGGTCGTCCTCAACCAGCAGCACCGTGGCCATGCGAAGAACATACGTCCTGGCGCAAGTGCCAGGTTTCGCGGTCGATGGACGTTTCCGACATGTCCGGGTTTATCGGAGGTGGCCATCCTCCGTTCGCCGAGACTTCCGTTCGTACGGGTACTGGCCGGTAGCCGTGTGCCGTCCAGCCGCCGGGCGGTGAGGACCGGCGTTTCACGGCTGGTCGTCCAGCAGCCGCCCGATCACCTGCAGCGCCTGCTCGACGTCCGGTTCGCCGTCGGCGATCGCGTCCGCGTAGAGGAAGCTCTCGCCGATGCGGACCAGGACGAACGCCAGGGTCCGCACGTCCATCCTGGGGATGAAGGCGCCGGCCGCGATCTCCTCCTGCAGGAGGCCCTCCAGGTGTGCGCGGACCCCGGGCTGGACGACGCCACGCTTCGACGTGAGGATGCGCAGCGCCGCCTCCGGCTCCGCGGCGAGGAAGTGCCGCAGGCTCGGCTGCTCGATGACACCCGCAAGGAAGTTGCCGATCACGGCGACGATCCGGTCGGCGCCGCGACGGCCCTCCGCGTCCTTCACCGCGCGCTGGAGGCTGCGCCGGGTCAGCTGCCACAGCACCTCGCCGAGCAGCTGGTCGCGGCTGCCGGCGCGGCGGTACAGGGTGGCGCGGCCCATGCCCAGCTCGACCGCGAGCGAGCGCATGTCGACCCGGCGCCCCTCCAGGAACCGCCGCATGGCCGCGTCGAAGATCTCGTCGGGCGGCATGCAGGCAGGCTACACGCCTTGAGACAGATCCTGAACTGTCTCAGCGGTCAGGTCGGCCGGGTCGGTGTTCGCCCCGCACAGCACGACCGCCACACGCTCCCGCCCGGTGCGCCGTCCATCGCGCTCGAGCTGCTCCAGCGCGGCGAACGCGGCGGCGGCGCCGAGCTCCACCACGATCCGGTGCTCGGCCCACAGCATCCTTCGGGCCCGGACGATCGCGTCGTCGTCCACGAGCATGCTCTGCACCTGGTGGTGTACCGCCGCGGCGAAGCCGATCGTGCCGGCGAGCCGCGCGCCGAGCGAGTCCGCGGCGACGCTGTCCACGGCTACGTCCACGGGATGACCCGCGGCGAGCGCCGCGTGCAAGGTCGGTGCACCGGCCGGCTCGACGGCGACGACCCGCATCCGGTCGCCGACCGCGGCGGCGACCCCGCCGACGAGCCCGCCACCACCGGTGGCGACGAGGACGGTGTCCACGTCGGGCAGTTCGAGGGCGAGGGTGCCCTGCCCCGCGACGATCTCCGGCTGGTCGTACGCGTGCACGAACAACGCCCCGGTCTCCGCCACCCGGATCGTCGAGGCCGCGTACGCCTCCGCGTACTCCCGGCCGTGCTGGTGCACGACGGCGCCGAGCTGCCGCAGCTTGCGGACCTTGACCGCCGGCGCGACCAGCGGCACGAACACCTCGGCGGGGATGCCGAGCCGCGCCGCCGCGAACGCCACGGCGAGCCCCGCGTTGCCACCGGACGCGGCCACGACCCCCGCGGCCGGCAGCTCGCCCTGTTCCCGGGCGGCGAGGATCCGGTTGAACGCCCCGCGGGCCTTGAACGAGCCGCTGTGCTGCAGCAGCTCCAGCTTGAACCAGAGCCCTGGCGCCACCTCGACGGACGGGGTGCGCCGCACGTGCCCGCCGATCCGCCGGGCGGCGGACTCGACCGCGTCCCTGTCGACCATGCGCTTCACCCTACGTCCCGCCCCCGCACCGAGCCGTCCTCGTGTCGCCTTCCGTCCCGCGTCCTGCCCTGCGTCCTGCCCGAGACGTCGTCCGCGGGGTGGATGGCCGGTCGGGAGGCTGGTTGCGAGGTGCGGTGGTGGGTCCGCCGGGTCCTGCCCGGGACTTCGCCCGCAGGGAGCGAACGCCGAGCGGCGCCTGGTCTCACTGTGCCGCCGGGCGTCCGCCGCGGCCCTCCCCGCCGGCGAACCTGGCGGCGCCGCCGGCCGCGCCCGCGCGCAGGGACGCCACGCCGAGCCGGTGTTCGATCGCCAGGGCTTCGTCGAGGGGGCGGCCGAGGGACTCGTACACCGAGCGGCGGTCGTTGCGCAGGCACTCCTGCGGCAGCGCGGCCAGGGTGGCGGCCAGAGACTCGGCCGCGCGCCTGGCCTCGCCGGGTGGGACGACCCGGTCGGCGAGGCCGATGCGGTGTGCCTCGGCGGCGTCGACGGGGCGGCCGGTCAGGATCAGGTCGAGGGCGCGGCCGACGCCGATGAGCTGCGGCAGCCGGACCGTTCCGCCGTCGATCAGTGGTACGCCCCAGCGCCGGCAGTACACGCCGAACGTCGCGGTCTCCTCGACGACCCGCAGATCGCACCAGATCGCCAGCTCCAGGCCGCCCGCGACGGCGTGCCCGGCGACCGCGGCGATCACCGGCTTGCCCAGGCGCATGCGGGTCGGGCCGAGCGGGCCGTCGCCGTCCGCCTCGACGCGGAGCTCGTCACCGGCCGCTATCGCCTTCAGGTCAGCGCCGGAGCAGAACGTGCCGCCCGCGCCCCACAGCACGGCGACGGCGGCGGTGTCGTCGGCGTCGAACTCCTGGAACGCCGCCGCGAGCAGCTCCGCGGTGTCCCGGTCGACGGCGTTGCGGGTCCCGGGCCGGTCCAGCACGACCGTCCACACCGGTCCGGACCGTTCGATGCGCACACTCATAGCGGCCAGTGTCGTCCTCACGCACGACGGCCGCGCCCGGACCCCGGACTCGGGTCGGACGCGGCCGTGCACGTGCCGTGCAGGACTGCGGAGGCGCGGCGCCGCTCAGCGGCGACGGCCCCGGCGGTAGCTGCCGTACCGGGTGTGCCAGGTGCCCGCACCGGCGAGGTGCAGCGCGACGCACAGGAAACCGGCAAGGCTCAGGGTCCCCACGTCGAGCACCGGCCCGGCGTCGGCACCGAACAGGTCGAGCAGCAGCGCGACAGCGAACAGGATCGCGGCGACAACAGCGAACACAATGGCCTCCTTGGTAGTGATCGAGGAGTACCCAACAGCCGCGAAACCTAATCGACGCCGTCGATGCCGAGGAGGTCGGCCAGCGCGGCCCGGCCCTCCGGCGTGACCCGCACCGCCCGCCCGGAGCCGATCCGCGCGACCCAGCCACGGTCCAGGAACCGCTCGCACAGCCGCGCGCCGGCGACCCCGGCGAGGTGCGGGCGCCGCTCGGTCCAGTCGAGGCAGCCGCGGGCCACCGGCCGCTTCCCGCCGTCCAGCCGCAGACCCTGCGCGGCCATCCACGCGAGGCCCGCCCCGGTCAGCGCGAAGCCGCCCGCCTGGTCCAGCAGTCCCCGGGCCGTCAACGCGTCTGTCACCGCGACCCCGAGCCGACCGGCGAGATGGTCGTAGCAGGTCCGTCCCCGGGCGAGCGCCGCGGACACCGTCGCCGCCCGCAGCCCCGGTGGTTTCGGCGACTCCGGCGCCAGCCGCGCGGACATGTCCTCCAGCAGCGCTGCGACGGAGGCGTCGGCGAGCCGGACGTACCGGTGCCGCCCCTGCCGCTCCTGCGCCAGGAGCCCGCCGGCCGTCAGCCGGTGCAGGTGCTCCGTCGCCGTGGACCGGGCGACCCCGGCATGCCGGGCCAGCTCGCCGGCGGTCCACGCCCGGCCGTCGAGCAGCGCCAGGCACATCGCGGCCCGGGTCTCGTCGGCGAGCAGCGCGGCGAGCTTCGCGAGCGAGGACGGTGCGGTCACGGTCCCATTGTCCGCGCCCGCCGGTTCGGCGCGCACCGAACGGTCCCGGCCGTACGGTCGCCCCATGCAGACGATCGCCGACCCCGCCGACGCCCTCGCCGTGCTCCACGACCCGGGTTTCGTGGTCCCGCCGGTGCCCGCCGCCGCCGCGGTTCTCAGCGGCTCCCGTTCCGACGGGCCGTCGGCGCCGGTCGCCGCCGGGGTTCTCTGCGCCTCCCGTTCCGATGAGCCGTCGGTGCCGGAGTCCGTGCACGGCGTCGCCTGGCTGCGGTCGTGCGTGGGCCGGTTCAGCCACGGCGACGCGTACACCCGCCGCCGAGCCATCAGCGAGGCACTGCTGTCCACAGTGGACCCCGCGGCGCTGCGCGAGGCGGCCGCGTCATCCCCGCACGCCCACCCGGTGCAACTCCTCGCCACCGCCCTGGGCCTGGGCTCATCCCCGGGGACGACCCTGGCCGCGGTCCGCACGGTGGCCGCCGCGTACCAGCCCGGCACCGGCGACGAGACCGCCGCGGACGAGGCGGTGCGGACCCTGCTCGACCTGTGCGGCGGCCCGGCCGACGAGACCACCGCCGCGCGGATCGGCCTGCTGGTCCAGGCGTGCGACGCGACCGCCGCGCTGATCGGCCGCGCCCGTACCGCCGGCCTGGCCGCCGCCCTCCGCGACACCCCACCGGTCCCGGCCACGAAGCGGATGGCGACCCGGCCGGCAGCCCTCACCACCACCCGCGTGGAAGCGGGAGAGACCGTGCGTGTCAGCCTCCACGGCATCCCGTTCGGAGCAGGACCCCGCAGCTGTCCCGGCCGCGCCCACGCACTCGCGCTCGCCGAGGGCGCCCTCACCGCGCCGCCCTCGCCGGGTGAACACCCGCCGCCCGCCGCGGCCCACCGGCCTGCGGACGGCACCGCCGTGGCCCACCGGTCCGAGACCGCCGCCGTGGGCCGCCGGTCTGTGGACGGCGCCGCCGTGGCCGGTGACGGGGTGTGCGGTGACGGGGTGTGCGGTGACTGACTTCCGTTCGCTGCACCGCGCAGGCGCGCCGCTCATCCTTCCGAACGCCTGGGACGTCGCGTCGGCCCGGATGCTGGTCGCGGCCGGTTTCGCGGCGGTGGGGACCACCAGCCTCGGTGTCGCCGCGGCCAACGGGCTGCCCGACGGGGAAGGCGCCACCGACGCCGACGCGTTGCGGCTCACCCGCAGGATCACCGGGTTGCCCTGCCACGTGAGCGTCGACATCGAGCGCGGGTCGGTCGGCACGGCGGTCGCGGTCGCCGCCGCAGGCGCCGTGGGGATCAACGTCGAGGACGCGATGGGGCCGGTGGAGCCGCAGGTGCGGCTGATCAGGGCGGTGAAGCTGGAGGTGCCCGACCTGTTCGTCAACGCGCGCACCGACACCCACTGGCAGCGGGCCGGTGACCTGGCCGAGGCGGTGCGGCGGGTGCGGGTGTACGCGGACGCCGGTGCCGACGGCGTCTTCGTCCCGGGACTGCGCGCACCCGCGGACATCGCCGAGGTCGTCCGTGCGGTGGACATTCCCGTCAATGTTCTGCACGACCCTTGCGGGCCGACCCTCGCCGAGTTGACGGCGCTGGGCGTGCGACGGGTGAGCACCGGGTCGCTGCTGTTCCGGATCGCCCTCGCCGCGACCGTCGAAGCGGCCCGCGCCGTCCGCGACGGCACCGAGGTCCGCGCCGCCGGCCTTCCGGCCTACGGAGAGATCGCCGCCCCGATCTGAGCAACGCCGGGCTGAGCAACGCCGGGCTGAGCAACGCCGGGCCGCGGCAACGTCAGGTGGCCAGCGGGGCCGAGGACTCGCGGTGGACGAGGGTGGCTGCCGCCGGCTCGACGCGCGGGGTCCGTGCCCGGTCCTCCAGCGCGAGCGTCATCGCCCGTGCGCCCATCTCCGTCAGCGGCAGCCGCACCGTCGTCAGCGACGGCGTCACGTCCCGCGCGATCGGCATGTCGTCGAACCCGACCACGCTCATCTGCGACGGCACCGCGATGCCCCGCTCCCGCAGGACGCTGAGCGTGCCGACGGCCATCGAGTCGTTCAGGGCGACGATCGCCGTCAGGTCGGGGGAGTCGTCCAGGAGCTGCCGGGTGGCGGCGGCGCCGCTGTCGCGGTCGAAGTCGGCGAAGACGATCCGGCGCGGCGGCAGGGTGCGGCCGTACTGCTTGGCGGCTCGGCGCAGCCCGGCGAGCCGGTCGGTGGTCGTCGTCAGCACCTTCGGCCCGGCGATGACCCCGACCTTGCGGTGCCCGCCGCCGAAGACCTCGACGCCGGCGAGGTGGCCGCCGTCGGCGTTGGCGGGCATGACCGCGTCGCCGGGCAGCTCGTGCCGGCCGATGACGCTGACCCGGCCGCCGGTGCGGGTGTACGCGCCGAGCTTGCCCGTCAGGGCTTTCGTGAACGCGGGGTCGTGGTAGCCGGAGCCGGCCAGGATGATCGCGGCGACCTGCTGGGCCCGCAGCAGCTCCACGTATTCCAGCTCGCGGGACGGGTCCCGGTAGCTGTTGCAGATGATGACGAGCCGGCCGTTCGCCGTGGCGACCTGTTGCAGGCCGCGGGTGATCTCGGCGAAGTACGGGTCGGAGACGTCGTGCACGATGACGCCGACGGCGGTGCGCTGGGCCCTGGCGAGGAACTGGGCGTGCGCGTTCGGCACGTACTGCAGCTCGTCGACGGCGCGCAGCACCCGCTCGCGCAGCTCGTCGGTGACGAGTTTGGTGCTGCCGCTGATGATGCGCGAGGCGGTCGCGGGGGACACCCCGGCACGGCGGGCCACGTCGGCGAGCGTCGCCATCGTCCGCCTCCTTCCATTGACTCGCTCGCAGCATACGGGTTAGCGTCGACATCACCAGAGGAAAGCGTTTTCCTGGAGGATCGAAAGATGGAACAGCTGCCCGGTGCGGTCGGAATCTCCCGGCTGTCCGTCTACGACTCGCTCGCCCCGGACGGGCTCCTCGGCGGTACGCCGCACATGCACCTCACCTGTTCGGAGGGGTACGTGGTGACCGCCGGCGAGGGCGTCGTGCAGACGCTGTCGGGGCAGGGCTACCAGGAGACGCCGCTGCGCCCCGGCACCGTCGCATGGTTCCCGCCCGGCACCGTCCACCGCCTCGTCAACCAGGGCGGCCTGCAGATCGTCGTGGTGATGCAGAACAGCGGCCTGCCCGAGGCGGGCGACGCGGTGCTGACCTTCCCGCCGGACGTGCTCGAGGACCCCGCCGCGTATGCGAACGCCGCGACCCTGCCCGAGGGCGGCGTCCCCGGCACGGACCTGGGCGCCGCGTTCCGCCGCCGCGACCTCGCCGTCACCGGCTTTCTCGAGCTGCGCGACGCGGGCCCGGGCGAGCTCAAGGCGTTCCACGAGGCCGCGGCGCGGCTGATCGCCCCGAAACTGCCCGCCTGGCGCGAGCGGTGGGAGCGCGGCGCGCTCCACGCCGCGCTGGAGACGGGAAGGCAGCTCGACGCGCTCGCCGCCGGCGACGCGAGCCACCTCGGCCGGGGCGGCATCAGCGCGCTGCCCGCGCCGAGCGAGCACGGCCGGCACGGCATGTGCGGCCTGCTCGACACGTACCACGTCACCGCCGCCTGAGGAGTCTGAGGAGACCCGTGTCCCGCATCCCGATCGGTATCGTGCTCAACGGCGTCACCGGCCGTATGGGGTACCGCCAGCACCTGGTCCGCTCGCTGCTCGCCATCCGCGAGCAGGGCGGCCTGCCGTCCCGCGACGGCTCGCTGATCTGGCCGGAGCCCGTCCTCGTCGGCCGCAACGCCGACAAGCTGGAGCAGCTGGCCACCGCGCACGGCCTGACCGAGTGGACGACCGACCTCGACGCCGCGCTCGCCCGTCCCGACGTCCAGATCTACTTCGACGCGCAGGTGACGCAGCAGCGGGAGAAGGCGATCCGCGCCGCCATCGACGCAGGGCTTCACATCTACACCGAGAAGCCCCTCGCCGAGGACACCGACGCCGCCGTCGCGCTGTGCCGCGCCGCGCGGGCCGCCGGCGTCAAACACGGCGTCGTGCAGGACAAGCTGTTCCTGCCCGGGCTGCGCAAGCTCAAGCGCCTCGTCGACGGCGGCTTCTTCGGCCGGATCCTGTCGGTGCGCGGCGAGTTCGGCTACTGGGTCTTCGAGGGCGACTGGCAGGCCGCGCAGCGCCCGTCGTGGAACTACCGCACCGCCGACGGGGGCGGCATCGTCGTGGACATGTTCCCGCACTGGCAGTACGTGCTGGAGCAGCTCTTCGCGCCGATCCGCACGGTGCAGGCGACCGTCGCAACCCACATCCGGACCCGGGTCGACGAGGTCGGCCAGGAGTATGACGCGACCGCCGACGACGCGGCCTACGGCACGTTCGAGCTCGAAGGCGGCATCGTCGCGCAGATCAACTCCTCGTGGGCGGTGCGGGTCCGCCGCGACGAGCTCGTCGAGTTCCAGGTCGACGGCACCCACGGCAGCGCCGTCGCGGGCCTGCGCGAGTGCCACGTCCAGCATCGCGGCACCACCCCGAAGCCGGTGTGGAACCCCGACCTGCCGGTCACGGAGCCGTTCCGCGCGCAGTGGCAGGCGGTGCCCGACAACGAGCCGTTCGACAACGGCTTCAAGGCGCAGTGGGAGCTGTTCCTGCGGCACGTCGTGGACGGCGCGGACTTCCCGTGGGACTTCGCCGCCGGCGCCCGCGGCGTCCAGCTCGCCGAGCTCGGCCTGCGCTCCGCCCGCGAGGGCCGCCGCCTCGACATCCCGGCGCTCGACCTGTGACCGGCGTCCTCCCCGGGAAGGACGGCGCTCGGCCTGTGACCGGTGTCCACCCTGAGCAGGACGGCGCTCGACCTGTGGGCGGCGTCCTCCCTGAGAAGGACGGGGCCGGCGACGCGCTGAGGAGGTTCTCGCTCAACCAGGCCACCACGAAGCGCTGGCCCGTCGACGAGACGATCGCCGGCTGCGTCGAGCAGGGCGTGACGCAGATCGGCCTGTGGCGCGACCAGGTGGACACGTTCGGTCTCGAACGGACCGCCGCCCTCGTCCGCGCCGCCGGCATGACCGTCACGACCCTGTGCCGCGGCGGGTTCTTCACCGCGCCGGACTGGTTCGACGACAACCGTCGCGCCATCGACGAGGCCGCGATGCTCGGCGCCCCCGTGCTCGTCCTGGTCAGCGGCGGCCTCCCCGAGGGCAGCCGCGACCTCGACGCGGCGCGCAGGACCGTGGGCGACGCGATCGGCGACCTCGTTCCGTTCGCGGAGGCCGCCGGTGTACGACTGGCGATCGAACCCCTGCATCCGATGTTCGCCTCGGACCGGTGCGTGGTCTCGACCCTGTCGAACGCTCTGGACCTCGCGGCGCCGTATCCGGTGTCAGCGGTCGGGGTGGCCGTCGACACGTATCACCTCTGGTGGGACGACCAGATCTGGAAGCAGCTCGCACGCGCCGGCACCGAGGGGAGGATCGCCTGCTTCCAGGTGGCCGACTGGATCACCCCGCTGCCGGAGGGTGTACTGCTGGGGCGCGGCCTGCCCGGCACCGGCTGCGTCGAGCTGCGGCGCTTCCGCGAAGCGGTCGATGCCACGGGGTACACCGGCCCGATCGAGGTCGAGGTCTTCCACGACGCCGTGTGGTCCCGCCCCGGCGCCGACGTCCTCGCCGAGTCGATCGAGGGCTACGTCAAGCACGTCCTCTGAGCCGCGGCAGCGCTGCACCGCGAAAATGGCGGCATCCCGCAACGGGGTGCCGCCATCGGTGCCTCAGGGGGCCGGGACGCCGCCACCCGGGTCCGTGGGCGGATCCGTCGTGGGCGGCGCCGTCGTCGTCGGCGGCGTGGTGGGCGGCGTGGTCGGCGGCGTGGTGGTCGGCTCGGTGGTGGGCGGCGCGGTCGTCGTGGGGACGACGGTCGACGTGGCCGATACGACCCCGGACGCGGTCGGGAACACCTGCGGGCCGTTGGTCGGGTTGCCGCCGGTGCCCGTGGAGCCCGGGTTGGGTCGCTGCTGCCCGGTCACGTGCGGGTCGGGCGCCGGGGTCAGTTTGTTGCCGACCTCGTCGCCGTTGGTGCTGCCGCGGTGGGTGCCCGGGTCGGACCTGCCGCCCATCATGTCCGACGTGGTCTCGGCCGCGGCGAAGACCAGCGCGAGGGCCATCGGCACCGCGATCGCCATCGACGTCACCCGCCGGCGGGACATCTGGGTCGACCCGCGCAGCCAGCGGCGCTGCGTCGGCAGCGGGGCCGAGTCGAGGTCGTCGACGGCGAGGCCGAGCAGCAGCTGCTTCGCCTCGGGCCGGTCGAGCGGGTCCCGGCTGAGCGCGGCGGCGACGAGGTCCCGGACGGGGTCCGGGATGCCGCTGAGGTCCGGCTCGCCCTCGAGGATCTTCCAGGCGCGGGCCGCGGCTTCCTCGCCACCATACGGATGGCGTCCCGTCGCCGCGAACGCGACCAGGCAGCCCCAGCCGAAGATGTCCATCGCGGCCGTCGGCTCCTCGGCGCGCAGCTGCTCGGGCGAGGCCCAGCCGAGGCTGCCGACGATGTTGCCGGTGCCGGTGATGTCGCTCGCGGCGTCCATCGCGCGGGCGATGCCGAAGTCGATGATCCGGACACCACCGAGGGTGACCATGAGGTTGCTCGGCTTCAGGTCGCGGTGGACCAGGCCGACGTTGTGGATCGCCGCGAGCGCGGCCGCGACGCCGAGCGCGACGCTGTGCAGCATCGCCGGGTCGAGCGGGCCGTCGTCGGCGACGAGCCGGGACAGCGGGATGCCCTCGAGATACTCGGTGACCAGATACGGCCGGTCCTCGTGCATGCCGGAGTCGAGGACGCGCGCCGTGCAGAACCCGGGGACCCGCTGCGCGGCCCGGACCTCCCCGGCGAACCGCACCCGGAAGCGGGGGTCGCGCGCGAGGTGCGCGTGCACGAGCTTCACCGCGACGCGGGAGCCGTCGGCGGACTGCGCCAGATAGACGGTGCCCATGCCGCCGACGCCGAGCTGACCGATCAGCCGGTAGTCATCGATGCGGATAGGGTCGTTGTTGTTGAGATCGCCGATGGCGGAGCGACGCGACGGCGCGGCCGAGCGCAGCGGCAGGTCCGGCGTGCCGGACTCACCGGCGCCGTCGTGCGTGCCAGCCTCGGTCATCGGGGTCCTTCCAGCAACTCGGCACAGGTCTTCTGCAGTGTGATCCGTCCACCGCGAGATGAAAAGACCACCCTGGATGCAACCCTCGTGCCCGTTCGGGCAGATTTGCGCCGGGCGGCATCCGCGCATGGTGCCCCGACAGTAGTCGAGATGCGGGCAGACGTCCGCGCCGGAGGTCACACCTGCTGAGCTGGCTGCTGACCCAACTGTCCAACGACTGACACCCGATGAGATGACGCGACCTCAGCGTGGTCGCTCCAGGTGAGCGATCATTCCACGCAGCGCAGTCGTGACGACGGCGAGCTGTGCCGGTTCGAGATAGGAAAGGGCGAAAACCTCCTCGCTCTGCGATTCCGGCAGCAGCTCACGGATGAGCCGCTGTCCCTTGCGGGTCAGTTGCAGCACCACGAGCCGGCCGTCGTCGGGATGGGTGTTGCGGCGCACCAGCCCCCGGCCGCTCAGCGTGTCGACGACGCCGGTGAGCGTGGCCTTGGAGATGCCCGCCTGCTCGGCGACGTGCCTCGTCTCCATCCTGCGGGCCGCCCACACCGTGCGCAGCACCACGAAACCGGTCCACGTCAGCTGACGCGGACGCAGCACCACCTGCTCGACGTGCTGCCGGACGGCGTTGGCCGCCCGATGCAGGTGCAGCACGGTCTCCGTCGCCGTCGAGTCCGCGGCGACGTCCTGCGTCGCGGTCATCCGTCGTGCCGCAGACGCTCGTGTTTTGACACGACACCTCGCATGCCCATGTGGGCGGCCCCCCTCCGGTCCCCATAGAGCACACAGAATATCGGGAACATAGCGGTAGCGTTGTCCCCTCATCACCCTCAGCAATTCCTTGACCGCGAAACGTAGACCATCTTCGTGGTATTTGCCCGCTTTATGCAAGCAATTTTTCGGCTATCGGATGAATTGGAACTTCTATAGCCACCCGCCTGCACGGTCCGGTGGTCCATCGACGACACTGGAACCATGCGGGTCGCGCTGCTGGCCGCCACGATGCTGCTCGGACTGACCGCCTGCACCGGGCAGCCCGGGCCACCGCATCCCACCACTCCGGCAGCAACCGGCACGAACCAGGCGGGCGGGCCGTGGTCCCGGCTGCCGGACGCGCCCTCGGAGCGCACCGAGGTCGCCGCCGCCGTCACCGGCACCAGTATCGTCGTCGCGGGTGGATACCAGCGCGACGGCGGCAGCGTCCGCACCGTCGAGATCTACGACACCGCCACCCGGGCGTGGACCGCCGGTCCGCCGCTGCCGCTCGCCGTCAACCACGCGTCGGCGGCCGCGGCCGGGGGCGTGGTCCACGTGTTCGGCGGCTTCCTCGCCGACGGCACCCCGAGCGCCGCGGCGTTCCGGCTGGCCGAAGGAGGGCAGCGCTGGGAGTCGGTGGCGGACATGCCGGAGGCGCGCGGTGCCGGTACCAGCGCGACAATCGGCACCTCGATCTTCCTCGCCGGCGGGATCGGCCCCGGAAAGGACGCCCTCGCCGGGTCGTTGCTCGTGTACGACACCCTGACGGACAGGTGGCGCACCGCGCCGGGACCGCCGACGCGCCGCGAGCACCTCGGCGGCGCCGCCGCGGGCGGACTGTTCTACACCGTGGGCGGCCGCGTCGGCGGCGAGCTCCTGGCGGCCGTCGAGTCGTTCGACCCCGCCGCGGGCACCTGGACGAAACGCCCGGACCTGCCCACCGCGCGGGGTGGTCTCGCCGCGACCGGCACCTGCCACGGCTGGGTGATCGCCGCCGGCGGCGAGGGCAAGGCGACCTTTCCACAGGTCGAGCTCTACGATCCGGCCGCGGACCGGTGGCGGGCGCTGCCGTCGATGCCCAACCCGCGGCACGGGCTCGCGGTGGTGACGGTCGGCCGCACCCTGTACACGCTGCCGGGCGGCCCGAAACCCGGACTCTTCGTCGCGGCGACCACCGAGTCCCTCGACCTCGACCCCTGCTAGCCGCCCCGGCGATGCGGACGCGCATTCTGGGCGGGGGCGGCCCCTGTGTCAGTCCTCGTCGCGGGGGCCGCGGTGGCCGCGGCGCAGCAGGCGGTTGCGCTGCCAGATCAGGTACGTGAACAGCGCGATCAGCATGATGATCACGCACAGGAACTTGGCCATCGCGACAGCCTACGGCCGTCCCGTCCGGCCGGTCTCGTTCCCCCCGCGCCCGGCCAGGCCGGCGAACGCGACCGCGTCGTCGACGGCGGCGCCGCCCGGGTCGTTGTTGAAGTACACGTAGGCGTCCCGGAAGCAGTCGGACAGCCGGCGCGCCCAGGTGCCGAGGGCGGTCCGACCGTACCGCGGCCACGGCTTCGCGCGTCCCTCGTGCAGCCGCAGGTACCCCCAGTCACCGGTCGCCCACAGCGGCGTCACCGGGCGGCTCCTGCGGTCCGCCCAGCACAGCGCCGCCCCGCGATCGCGCAGCACCTGCCGCACCTCGTCCACCCACCACGTCTCGTGCCGCGGCTCGACCGCCACCCGCACCCCCTCCGGGAACGCCGCGAGGGTCGCGTCCAGCGCGTCCACGTCCACCCGCATGGTCGGCGGCAGCTGCAGCAGTACGGGTCCGAGCTTGGCGCCGAGCCCTTCCGCCCGGTCCATGAGCCGCGCGACCGGCTCCCGCGGGTCCTTGAGACGGCGCACGTGCGTCAGGTACCGGCTGGCCTTCACCGCCACGACGAAGTCCTGCGGTGTCCTGTCCCGCCACGCCTCGAACGTGGAGCGCTCCGGGAGCCGGTAGAACGCGTTGTTGACCTCCACCGTGCCGAACCGGTCGGCGTAGTGCTCCAACCAGCACCGCTGCGGCAGGCCGGTGGGGTACAGCCGGCCGCGCCAGTCGCGGTACTGCCATCCCGACGTGCCGATCAGCATCATGCGGACCGGCTACCCAGAAATGCCCCTTCGGCCGACTCGTCCGCCCACTTTCCGTGAGATCGTCCGGCGTCGTTGTTCTGCGGGTCCGTCACGGGGAGCGTCCGTCATGCCAGTCATCACCCTTCCGTCCGCCCAGGTCGCGGCCGGCGTCGGCCACCTGCCGCCGGTCTGCCCCCGGCACGGCGACCCCGCCGTCGAGCAGCGGGCGATCAAGCTCGTCTCCAAGCCCCCGGCGTGGGCGGCGATCTTCATCCTGGGCGGCGGCATCCTGTACCTCATCGTCGCGCTCGCGGTCCGCAAGACGGTGAAGGCACCGGCGTGGCCGTGGTGCGCCACCTGCGGCGCGCAGCGCAAGAAGCTCCTCGCGATCGGCCTGCCCGTGCTCGCCGCCGGCCTGCTCCTGCTCGTCGGGGCCGTCGCGATGAACTCCGACGCCAGCGCCGTGCTCGCCCTGCTCGGCATCGTCGTCCTGCTCGTCGGCACCATCGTCGCGGCCCGCGGTGGCGTGCTGCCGGTCACCGGCGCCGTGGTCTCCGGCGACGGCCGGTACGTCGAGATCAAGAATGGCAGCGACCGCTTCCTCATGGCCCTCCACCAGGGCCGTGCCCGCGTCTGAGCACTGTCGCCTACGTGTACGTAGGTCGGTCGCCCGGCCGACTACGTATGGGCGCCCGATGCGATTAGGTAAGTGTTACCGATGTTGCGCGGACCTTACCGCGCGACGATGGTGACACAACGATCGCAGAGGAGTCCCGCGATGAACGTCCACCCGATTCTCCTGACCGAGCTCGTCCGCCAGCGCCAGCTGCACATGCTCGACGAGGCCAAGCATTGGTCAAGCCGCGTGAAGCTGCGCCGCCGAGCGAGTCGCTCAGCCGCGGCCACCTGACGGCCCGCGACGCACCCGCAACACCCGCAGCCCCGGACGATCCGTGGCCTCGGCACCCACCTCCCTCCGGGTGCCGAGGCCGCTGGGCCGTCCGGGGCTGCAGTGCGTGCGGGGGGCGCGGGGGCGCGGGGGCGGGTTCCGGGCGCGGTGGCGGTGGCGGTGCGCGGGTGCCGGGCGCGGGCTTCGGGCGGGCGGATGACCGGCGTAGGTGCCGCGCCGTGACTAGGCCCGGAAACCGGCCTCTAGATATCGGCGCGACGGTCAAGATACGTAACAGGTACAGATGGAATCGGCTCCTTACACGGACAGGATGGAGACATCACCGGATGAAGGAGCCAGCCATGATGCACCCAGTGTTTCTCTTCGTGCAGGTCCAGCACCGCCAGGAAGACCTCCTCGGCCTGCACCGCAGGGCCAGGCGCGGCAGCGGGGACGACCGGCCGTGGTGGCGCAGGTCGCGTCCGTCACAGCCGTCGCACCGGCCGCCCGCCGGTAGGCTGGTGGCGTGCGGGCCAGCCGTAGCGGAGTGAGCCAGGTGATGGTCGGCCGCGACGACGAGCTGCGCAGGTTGCGCCGGCTCCTCGACGGGTCCGAGCCGTCCATCGCCATGCTCGGCGGAGAGCCGGGCATCGGCAAGAGCCGTCTGGTGCAGGAGCTGATCTCGGGGCTGCCCGGGACGGTGCCGGTGCTGGACGGCCAGGCCGATCCCGGCACGCTGAGCCGGCCGTTCGAGGTGCTGCTCGACGCGATCGACAGCTGCCACCGTTCCGCCGGGCTCGACCCCGGACTGCTCGTCACGGTCACCGACGCGTCCCGGTCCATGCTCGACCGGATCCAGGCCGGGCTGGAGATCGTGCGGCTGCTGACCACGGCGGGGCCGTCGGTGGTCGTGTTCGAGGACCTGCACTGGGCCGACTCGGAGAGCGTGGCGTTGTTCGAGCGGATCGCGGACCTGCCGGGCACGCGGCTGCTCGTCGGCACGTATCGTCCGGACGAGGTGACCCGCCGGCATCCCCTGGCCGACCTGCTGACCCGCCTCGAACGGCGGTACATGGTGACCAACGTGCGGCTGGAGCGGCTCAACCTCGCCGAGACGTCGCAGCTGCTCAAGTCCGTCACCGGCCGGCCGCCGGCCTACCGCACGGCGCTGTCGCTGCACAACCGCACGGGCGGCAACCCGTTCTTCCTCGAAGAGCTGATCAAGGCCAACGGCGACGAGGACCTCGACACGCTGTGCGACCGGCCGCTGCCGTGGAACGTCGCCGAGGCGCTGCGCCGCCAGCTCGACGACCTCGATCCAACCGAGAAACGCATCGTCGAGGCCGCCGCCGTGCTCGGCCGGAAGGTGCCGTTCGACCTGCTCGCGGCCGTGACCAGCCACAGTGAGCCCGAGCTCATCGACGCGCTGCGCGCCCTCGTGCGGCGCGGGCTGATGGTGGAGACCGGCGACGACGAGTTCAGCTTCCGGCACGCGCTGACCCGCGAGGCGCTGGTCGACGAGCTCCTCGCCCGGCAGCGCCGCCGCCTGCACGAGCTGGCCCTGGAGACGCTGCTGTCGACCGGCAGCAAGGACTACGCGCTCGTCGCGCACCACGCCCGCGGCGCGGGTCGCTACCTGGACATGGTCGAGGCCGCCCGGCGGGGGCTCACCAAGTATCTGGCGATGGGCTCGCCCTATCAGGCGCTGCAGCTGGCCGAGATGGGCCTCGACGAGCTGCCCGACGACGTGGAGCTGCTGTCGTGCGGCGCCCGCGCGGCCTGGCTCGCCGGGCTCCTCGACGACGCGCAGGAGCTCGGCCGGCGCTGGCTCGCCGCGGCCGGCACCGGCGACGAGCGCGCCGACGCGCTGCGCCTGCTCGTGCGGCTGAGCTGGGAGGTCGGCAGCAGCGGCAGCATGCAGGAGCGGGCCGAGGAGCTGCGCGCCGAGATCGAGCACCTCGGCGACGGGCCCGCGAAGGCGTATGCGTACGCGGCGATCGCCCAGGCGTACATGCTGATGGACAACACCGAGTGCGCCATCGAATGGGCGGACAAGGCGATCGGCCTCGGCGAGCGGCTCGGCCTGCCGGGCGTGTGGCTGGCCGGCAAGGTCGAGAAGGGCTCCGCGCTCGTCAACTTCGCCGCGGGCGTCGACGACGGCGTCAAGCTGCTCAACGAGGCGGCGCAGGAGGCCGAGCAGGCGGGGGAGTGGCTGCTCGCCGCGAGGTCGCTCAACAACCTGTACAACCTGCTGCCGGGCGGCCCGGCGGACTGGGCCGCGGCGCTGGAGCGGATGCGCACGTTCGCGGAGCGGGCCGGGTTCGAGTCCCTGGCCGTCGCCGCGTACTTCCAGGGTCGCGCCCGGCTCGCGGTGCAGGAGGGCAACCTCGGCGGCGCGCTCGCCGAGCTCGAGTCGGCCCGGCGCCGCGACCGCGGCCTGCTGCGCACCCGCAACGGCATCGACTACCACGGCGTGTTCTTCGCCGGCCTGCTCCTCGAGGCCGGTGAGCTCGACCGCGCGGACACCGTCATCCGCGGCATGGTGGAGGCGACCGACACGTACACGATGCTGACCCAGACCTCCGTGCCCGGCCTGCAGTTCCACCTCGTCGCCCGGCGCGGGCAGACCGAACAGGCCCGCGAGCTGCTCCGCGCGGTCCTCGACGCGGTCCGCGTCACCGGGGTCACCGGCCGCGACTTCGCCCACGACCTCATCTCCGCCGGCCTCGTCGGCGGTCTCGGCGTCGAGGAGCTGCGCCCCGTCACCGCCGCGATCGACGACCCCTTCTTCGACGACGCCTGGCGGTGGCTCGCCGACGCGCAGATCGCCGAGGCCGCCGGCGACCACGCGGCAGCGCTCACCGGATACCGGCGCTCCGTCGCCGAGCCGTCCATGCTCCTGCCCGCCACGAAGGGTTCCGGTCACGTCGGCGCCGCCCGGTGCCTGCTCGCCCTCGGCGACCTCGACGGCGCCCGCCAGCACATCCGCGCCGCCGAGCCGCTGCTGGCCCGCTGGGCGGGGTGGCGGGTGGCGGAGCTGTCAGCGCTGCGTGGGCGGCTCGGCCTCGGCACCCCCGTCGCCGGCGACCAGGCCCTGACCCCGCGGGAGCGGGAGGTGGCGGTGCTGCTCGCCGAGGGCCTGACGAACGCGGAGCTGGCCCGCCGCCTGTACATCTCCCCCCGGACCGCCGCCGTCCACGTCTCCAACATCCTGAGCAAGCTCAACCTCGAGTCCCGCACCCAGATCGCCGCCTGGGTCAAAGCCGGCAGCTGACCCCGCCACCGCGTCGAAGGCCCCGGCGGTGGCGGGCATGAGGGATCGACGGGCGTGCGGATGTCGGCCCGGGAGTGGTGGGCACGCGCCGGTCGGCGGGGGTGGGCCGTGCGCCGTATCGTGAGCGGGTGCTGGTTGTCACGAACGAGCTCGCCGGGCGGACCGAGGCCGAAGCGGTCGAGGCGGTCCTCGACGTGCTGCGCGAGGCCGGTGAGGTCGAGACGGTCACCTGCGGCGACGAGGGCGACATCGACAGGATCCTCGACGCGCGTGGCGGGCGCAGGCTGGTCGTCGTCGGTGGGGACGGGTCGCTGCACACGATGGTCGGTGCGCTGCTGCGGCGTGGGGAGGCGGGCACCTGCGAGGTGGCCCTGATCCCGCTCGGCACCGGCAACGACTTCGCGCGCGGCGTGGGCATCCCTGTCGACGACCTGGCGGCGGCCGCCAGGATCGCGGCCGGTGGCACCGCCCGCCCGACGGATCTGATCGTCGGCGACGGTGGTGGGGTCGTCATCAACGCCGTTCACGTCGGTGCCGGGGCGGAGGCGGCGCTGAAGGCGAAGCCGTTGAAGAAGCTGTTGAAGATCGCGGCGTTCCCGATCGGCGCGGTGCTCGCGGGGTTCACGGCGCGGGGGTGGCGGCTGCGGGTCACCGTCGACGGTGCGGTCGTGGCGCGTGGGCGGCGGCGGGTGCTGATGGCGGGGCTGTCCAACGCGCCGACGATCGCCGGGGGCACCGGTGAGCTCGGCCCCGGCGCCGACCCGACCGACGGGTTCGCCGACGTCACCGTGTCGTTCGCCGTCGGGCCCTTCGCCCGGGTCGGTTACGCCCTCGCCCTGCGCAAGGGTCGTCACCCCGGCCGCGAGGACGTCGCCCACCTGCGCGGCCGCGACGTGCGCATCGAGGGCGACCCGTTCCACGTCAACGCCGACGGTGAGCTGACCGGACCGTTCCGGGCCCGCCGCTGGACGGTCGCGGAGGGCGCCTGGCTCCTCGTCCGCTGAGGCGGACGGCGGCGGAGCCAGACGCCGAGGCGCGAAGCAGCCGGACCGTCAGGAGAGGCCGCCGAGGCGCGAAGCAGCCGGACCGTCAGGAGAGGCCGCCGAGGCGCGAAGCAGCCGGACCGTCAGGAGAGGCCGCCAAGGCGCGAAGCGGCCGGACCGTCAGGAGAGGCCGCCAAGGCGCGAAGCGGCCGGACCGTCAGGAGAGGCCGGCGAGGCGCAGCAGCAGCCCCTTCACCTCTGTCGCGTCGACCGACTCCAGGCTCAGTGACGGGTCGTTGCACAGCCAGACGGGCCCGTCGTCCACAGTGGACGGCATGAGACCGTGGGAGCCCTTGACCGCCTTGGCTCCGGCGTCCAGGCCGACGACGCTCATCATGTACCGCATCCCGAGCTTCTTGCGTGCCAGGGCCAGGCCTGCCCGGGCCTTCGCCGCGCCCGGTGCGGCCGGGTCGAAGAGGAGCTCCGCCGGGTCGTACCCGGGCTTGCGGTGGATCTCCACCAGCTGCGCGAAGTCCGGCTTGCGGGCGTCGTCGAGCCAGTAGTAGTAGGTGAACCACGCGTCGGGCTCGGCCAGCAGGACGAGCTCACCGGCCCGCTCGTGGTCGAGGCCGGCGCGCTGCTTGCCGGCCGCGTCGAGGACCTCGCCGACGCCCGGCAGGCCCGCGCACAGCTTCTGCACCACCGGCAGGTCCGCGGCGTCGCGGACGTAGACGTGCGCGATCTGGTGGTCGGAGACCGCGAACGCCCGCGACGTCCACGGGTCCAGGTATTCCATCCCGTCCTGGGTGTAGACGTTGAGCAGTCCTTCGGCGCGCAGGAGCCGGTTGACGTCGACGGGCCGGCTCGCGTCGGTGATGCCGTACTCCGAGAGGACGACGACGGTCACGCCCCGCACGGCGGCGGCGGCCAGCAGCGGGGCGACGACGTTGTCCAGCTCGGCGGCGGCCGCGGCGGCCTGCGGCGAGGACGGGCCGAAGCGCTGCAGGTCGTAGTCGAGGTGCGGCAGGTACACCAGGGTCAGGTCCGGCGACTTCTCGACCATGATCTGCTCGGCGGCCTTCGCGATCCACGCCGAGGAGGGGATGCCCGCGCCGGGCCCCCAGTAGGTGAAGAGCGGGAAATCGCCCAGGCGGGACGTCAGCTCGTCGTGCAGCGCGGGCGGGAACGTGTAGCAGTCCGGCTCCTTGCGCCCGTCGGCGTAGTAGACGGGGCGCGGGGTGACGGTCCAGTCGACGTCGGCGCCCATCGCGTACCACCAGCAGACGTTCGCGACCGTGTAGCCGGGCTCGGCACGGCGGGCGGCGTGCCACAGCTTGTCGCCGCCGACGAGCGCGTTGTGCTGCCGCCACAGGAAGATCTCGCCGAGGTCCCGGAAGTACCAGCCGTTGCCGACGATCCCGTGGTCGGACGGCAGTGCCCCGGTCAGGAACGTCGATTGCACGGAGCAGGTGACCGCGGGGAGGACAGGCTTCAGCGGCACGGTGGCGCCGACGGCCGACAGGCGCGGCATGTGCTCCAGCAGTCTGGGCGTCAGCCCGACCACGTCGAGGACCAGCAAAGGCTTGCTCATCAGGGCTCCAGCGTCATGAGACGGTCTTCAGACCGAGGTCGTGCAGGATGTCGCGGGCGTACGCGAGCTCGGCCGCCATGCCCGCGGCGAGCTGCGAGGGTCCGGTGGGGCGCTGGGACTCCGGCAGGACGCCCCAGGTGTACGTCTCGACCTCGAGATGGTCGCAGCCGGCGACGGGCCCGCCGAGCAGCGCCGCGAGACCGGCCCGCAGCACGCCGGTGGTCGCCTGCAGCGGCGGCTCGGGCGAGGCGTGCAGCGGCACGTGGTAGTGCACCCGCCACGGCCCGTCGGCGCCGCTTTCGAGGGCCTCGTCGAGGTCGTCGAACGACGCCGCGCAGCCGCGGGAGCGGGTCTGGTGCATGAACCGCGGCTCCACGTAGGAGGCGAGCGCGGGTGCCGTCGGGTCGTCGACGGACAGCGCCGCCGACACCTGGATCTTCACCACGGGCAGCCCGGCGCGGGTGAGCCGCTGCACCGCGGTGACCGGGTCCTCCCAGGCGCAGGCGAGGTGTGCAAGGTCCATGCAGACCCCGAGGTACCTGGGATCGACGCGGGACAGGTGCACGGTCGCCTGGAGGGTGTTCTCGATGACGCAGCCGGGCTCCGGCTCGAACGCGACCCGGACCGGCCGCTCCAGGAACGACAGCCCGTAGGCGAGCTGGTCCAGGGCCCGGTTGACGGCGGCGACCTGCGGCCCGTCCCACGGGTCGCGCCAGCCCAGCGGCAGCGTGGAGATCGAGCCCCGCACAGCGTCGTCGGGCAGCAGGTCCACCAGGATCCGGGCGAGGTCCATCGTGTACCGCAGCCGCCGGGGGTCGGCCCAGTCCGGCAGGTAGACGGCCTTCTTCACGACCGGCGCCTGGAACGCCTCGTACGGGAAGCCGTTGAGGGTGACGACCTCCAGGCCGCGCGTGTCCAGTTCGCGGCGGAACCGCCGCCGCAACGCGGGGTCGCCCGCGAGCGAGGCCGCCACATCGGCGGCGAGCCACAGCCCGAGGCCGAGCACCGGGGTGTCCAGGGCAGACCTGACCCGCGCCGCGTAGACATCGAGTTGCGTGATGATGCCCGGGAGGTCCTCCGCGGGGTGGACGTTGGTCCCGTAGGCCAGGTGGACCACCTGGCCGTCGGGGTGCCGCAGCCGCATCAGGACCCGCCGCGGAGGATCGAGTTCCCCTCGAACGTGGCGTCGACATCGAGCAGGTCCGAGACGTCGAGACGCTTCGACTGGCCGTAGAACTCGACGGGGTTGCGCCACAGCACCCGGTCGACGTCGTCGGAGGTGAACCCCGCCTCCAGCATCGCCTCGCCGGTCCGCAGCGTCAGCAGCGGGTCGGAGCGGCCCCAGTCGGCGGCGGAGTTGACCAGGACCCGGTCCAGGCCGTGCTCCCGCAGGATCGAGACCATCCGCGACGGCGTCATCTTCGTGTCGGGGTAGATCGAGAAGCCCATCCAGCAGCCGCTCTCGGCGACCCGCGCGACGGTGACCTCGTTGAGGTGGTCGACGACGACACGGCCCGGGTCGATGCCGGACTCGCGGACGACGGCGATGGTCCGGTCGGTGCCGCGGGCCTTGTCGCGGTGCGGCGTGTGCACCATCGCCGGCAGGTCATGGGCAACGGCCAGGGCGAGCTGCGCGGCGAACACCTCGTCCTCCTCCGGCGTCATCGAGTCGTAGCCGATCTCGCCGACCGCGACGACGCCGTCCTTCTCCAGGTACCGCGGCAGCACCGACAGCACCTCGCGGCACCGCGGGTCGTTTGCCTCTTTCGGGTTGAGCGCGATCGTGCAGTGGTGCCGGATGCCGAACTGCGAGGCCCGGAACGGCTCCCACCCGACGAGGGAGTCGAAGTAGTCGGTGAACGAGCCGACGCTGGTGCGCGGCTGCCCGAGCCAGAACGCCGGCTCGACGAGGGCGCGCACGCCGGCGGCGGCCATCCGCTCGTAGTCGTCGGTGGTGCGGGACGTCATGTGGATGTGCGGGTCGAAGATGCGCATCACGAAACCTTTTCCTGGAGGCGGTGCAGCAGCGCGGTGGCGTCGTCGGCGACGGCGCGACCGGCGGCGTGCCGCTCCTCGACGAGCCCGGCGAGCATGGTGGCGAGCTCCGCGTCGGCGCGCGTGTCGAGGTCGGCGACGCCGTCCAGGGGCAGGCCCATGAAGACGGCCTTGAGCACGCCCTGCCGCCACGCGGCGTCGGGCAGGCCCGCGGCGGCCGGGCCGAGCGCGGCCGCGACGAGCCGGGTGTCGTTGGTGCGCAACGCGTCCAGCAGGAGCCCTTGGAAAAAGTCCTGGGCGGGCAGCAGCGGCAGAGCCCGCAGGACGGCCCGCTTCTCCGCGGCGTCGCCGTAGCGGTACAGGGGCTCCACCTCGGTCGCCACGGCTGGGTCCGGCAGCCGGGTCAGCAGCAGGACGCGGGCCGCGTCGTCGACGGTCCAGCCGGGCAGCCCGGTGAGGGCCCACCGCCCGCAGCGGCGGCCGGCGGCGGGGAACAGCCGGCCGATCGCGGACGGCTGGCGGGCCACGGTCTCGCACGCGGTGTCGAGCCACACCGTGTCCGTCAGCTCGGCGGTGAGGGAGTCGTACAGGTTCATGGCACCTCCTGGAATCGGTCCAGTGACTGCGCTTCGGCGGCGCGCAGGAAGGCGAGGGAGTCGCGGGCGACGGCCGGCGCGGCGTGGCTGTGCCGGGGGAGCTCGACGGCGACGAGGCCGCCGTAGTCGGTGTCGTTGAGGGCGCGCAGCACGGCGGGGAAGTCGACCTCGCCGGTGCCGAACTCGAGGTGCTCGTGGACGCCGCGGCGCATGTCGTCGATCTGCACGTTGACGAGCCACCCGGCGACCCGGCGCACGCAGTCCTCGGCGGGGATCGGCTCCAGGCACCGGCAGTGGCCGATGTCGAGGGTCAGTCCGAAGTGGACGGGCGCACCGAGGTCGGCGCGCAGCCGCTCCCAGTCGTCGATGCACTCCACCAGCATCCCGGGCTCCGGCTCGAAGCCGAGCATCATCTCGGCGGCCTCGGCGGCGGCGAGGACCTCGGCGCAGCCGGTGACGAGCCGCCGCCACGCGAGGTCCGGCGGGAGGTCGGCCGGGCGGACCCCGGCCCAGAAGCTGACGGCCTCCGCGCCGAGGTCGGTGCCGATCCGCACGGCCCGGCTGAGGAAGTCGATCCGCGCCGTGGGGTCGTCGTCGAGCAGGGTCGGCGCGTGCTTGTGCCACGGGTCGAGCAGGAAGCGGGCGCCGGTCTCGATGACGACGCCGAGGCCGAGCTCGCCGAGGCGGTGGCCGAGCGCCCGGACGTGCCGCCACAGGTTGCTGTCGAACGGGTCCAGGTGATGGTGGTCGAGGGTGAGTGCCACGCCGGTGTAGCCGAGCTCGGCGATGACGGTCAGCGCGTCGTCGAGGCGGTGGTTGCTGAAGCCGTTCGTCCCGTACCCGAACCGCAGGCTCATGTCGGCGACAGCCGCTTCGCGAGGTGCCGGCCGAGCGGCGCGGCGGCCGCGACGGCGATCCCGGCGAGGGGTGCGCCGGCCCGGGCGATGAGCGCGCCCTGCAGCGTCGGCAGGTTGACGATCCCGGCGCCGACGGACGCCCGGATGTTGCCCGCGGTCGGTTTCTCCAGGGCCTTCAGCTGCGCCTCGCCGTAGCGTTTCGCGTACCAGCCGGACAGCGCGGCGGGAATCCAGGACCAGCGGCCGACCGGCCGGCCGGGCAGTGCCGCCGAGACGGCCACCGCGGCGGATCCGGCGAGGGTGGCCGCCGGCAGCGACGGCGTGGCGCCGTGGACCTCCGCTCTGGACAGGGCGGTCACGGTGTACGTGTGGGCGAAGACCGTCGCCGCGGGGTAGGCGGCCGTCCGCAGCCGACCGCCGCTCGCGCCGAGCAGCACGTCGAGCGCCCGGCAGGCGGCCATCGCGGCGGGCCCCGCCGGGGTGTTCTTGAGTTTCAGGTCGTAGGCCCAGACGGCGCCGGCGAGCGGCACCGCGACGGCGAGGGCACGCCGGCCGCCGGCCAGCCCGGCGAGGGCGACCCCGGCGGCGGTCAGCCCGGCCGCGACCCCGAACGCGGTCCCCGGCGTGATGCGGCCCGAGGGGATCGGGCGTTCGGGGCGTTCGGTGGCGTCCAGGTCGCGGTCGGCCCAGTCGTTGGCGGCCATGCCCGCCCAGTACAGCAGGACCGACGACCCGGCGAGGGCAGGGGTGCGTGCCCCGAGGGTCCCCGCGGCCGCGGCGCCGGCGACGACGTCCCCGGGCACGCTGAGCGCCGCCGGGGCACGGACCAGCTCCGCCAGGGTCTTCCAGTCGGGCCTCACAGCGACCGTACAAACGTCGCGAGGGCCTCGAACTGCGCGCCCAGGGCGTGGTCGACCTGGCCGAGCGGGTCCTTGAAGAAGAACGCGAGCTCGGTCAGCGGCCCCGACCGTCCGGCCGTGTGCGCCGCCGCCGTGAGCCGGGCCAGGTCCAGCACCAGGGGCGCGGCCAGGGCCGAGTCGCAGCCGTGCCAGGTGAACTCCATGCGCATCGGCGTGCCGAGGAACCCGGCGAACGTGATCAGGTCCCAGGCGGTCTTGAAGTCGCCGATGTCGGGCACGTATTCGATGCGGGTGTGCCCGTCGGGCTGGTAGCCGAGGGTCTCGCTGAGCACCCGCTGCTTGCTGGCGGACTTGGCCGCGTTGGCGGCCGGCTCGGCGAGGGTCGCGCCGTCGCCGCCGCCCAGCAGGTTGGTCCCGGACCAGGACTTCACCCGAAGGTTGCGCATCGCGAACATCGGCGCGAGCACCGACTTGATGAGCGTCTCGCCGGTCTTCCCGTCATGACCGGCATAAGCGACATTCCGTAGAAGTGCCAGCTCGTGCAGGGCGGGCAGGCGGGCGCCGGTCGACGGGGTGAAGTCGACGAACGAGCAGCCCGCCTCGAACGCCGCATACGCCATGAGCGAGCTCGGCGGGAGGGTGTCGAGCGCGTCCCGCAGCGCCTCCAGCGACGCGTGCGCGGGGTGCGGCGCCGCGGCGGCCTCGGTGGAGGCGACGTTGACGACCACGACCCGCTCGAGGTTGTGCCGCCGCCGGAAGTCCAGCAGGTCGGCGGTGATGGCGGCGGCGACCTCGGCCGCGGTGCCGTGCGGCAGCGGACGGATCTCCTCGTCCACCGCCGTCAGCTCCGGGTGCAGGCCGGCGACCAGCCGGGCGGGCACGACCCCGGCGTCGGCCAGGGCCTCCGCCTTCTTCGCCACGCAGATGGTGGCGACGTCGTGGCCGCCGAAGACGAGGTCGCCGAACCCGGGCAGTGCGTCGCTGCGCAGCACGGGATGTTCGGTGACACAACCGATCGGCTCGGTGAGCCCGGCGCGCACAGCGGCAGCACCGACGATGCTGGTGACGGCGACAGAACCGCGCGCGCCTACCAGCCACACACCCGTTTGCACCGGGCCCTCCCAAATGGCGGTTGGAGTTTGTGTGACGACCTTGTGGGCGACATCACCCGACTGTCGCTGAGTTGGGAGCGTAGAACTCGCCGACTCCTTCCGCCAGTGCCAACCGAACTTTTCTACAAACCAAAAAAACTTTCCGCGCTTGCGTGCAAAAGGTGTCAGCGCCGGGCGACGGCGCGTTCGACGGCGGTCCACAACCCGGACGTGACCAGGTAGATCCCGGCGGCCACGGGGGTGATCGCGGCGAACGCCACGGTCCCGAACGACAGCGCCCGGACGAAGCCCGGCGAACCCTCGGGCAGCTGCCGCACGTTCCAGCCGGCGATGGCGGCGAGCGCGGCGACGATCAGCCAGCCGGCGAGGGCGGCCGGGTGGTCGAGCAGCTTGACGGTCAGGTCGGTGCCGAGCAGGGTGTGGCCGCGGACCGCGTCACCGGTGAACTCGCGGTACAGCAGCCAGACGACGGGCGCCTGGGCCAGCATCGGCAGGATGCCCGCGAGGGGGCCCGAGCCCTCGGCACGCATGAGCGCGGTGGTCTGCTCGGCGAGGACGACCGGGTCCTTGGCGTGCTGCTCCCGCAGCTTCGTCAGCTGCGGGGCGAGCCTGGCGCGGACCTTCTCCGCGCGGTACGCCCGCAGGCTCAGCGGCAGCAGGGCGGCCCGGACGGTGAGGGTGGCGATGACGATGGCGGCGGCGACCGACCCGGTGGAGGAGGCGAGCAGGACGAGGACATGGTGCAGCACGACAGGAGCCCTTCGGCTTGGACGCGCGCAGGCGCCGGCCGCCGCACGGCGCGCACGGCGGAGCCGCACGGCGGGGCAGGGCAGGAGGAGCGCGCGGAGATGGACGAGCGGGAGTCAGGAAGGAGGGACTACCGCTGTCCGGGCGCGCGGGGGCGCGGCCGTCCGGCCGCGTCGGGGTCCATGGCGCGGGTCGGCTGCGCCCGCCGGGACCGGGCCCGCGCCGGGACGGGCACGGCCCGCCGCGGCGCCGTGGGCGCACCGGTGAGCAGGCGCGCCGCGAGGACGATCGCGAGCGCGGCGAGGACCGCTGTCGCCACGGCGACGGCGTCGGCCGACGAGGTCACCGAGGACGTCACGGATGACCATGCGGCGAGGAGGGTGGTCAGCGACCACGACATGGCACCGAGGATACGCCACCACGCGGCCGGCTCACATGGCGTGGGCGGCCGGCCGGCGGTTCGCCTTCTCGCGGTACATCTCGGCGTCGGCGGCCCGCATCATGTCGTCCAGGGTCCCGCCGGTCGCCGTCGTCACGCCGATGCTGGCGTCGATCTGGACGAACCGCCCGTCGAGGCGGATGGGGGCGATCAGCGCGAACCGCAGCCGTGCCGCCACCTCCGCGGCGTCGTCGGCGGTCGTGCCGGGCAGCAGGACGACGAACTCGTCGCCGCCGAGCCTGGCGACCAGGTCGCCGTCGCGGGCGTGCGCGCGCAGCCGGGCACCGACGACCCGCAGTAGCTCGTCGCCGGCCGCGTGGCCGAGCGTGTCGTTGACGGCCTTGAAGCCGTCGAGGTCCAGGACGAGCACCGACGCGGGGGCACCGGGCGCCAGACCCGTACGGGTGTACTCGTCGAGCAGGTTGCGGTTGCCCAGGCCGGTCAGCGGGTCGTGCAGCGCCTGCTGGCGCAGCTCCGCGCGGGCCTCGCCGAGCTGGCGCATATGGGTGCGGTGGCCGCGCGACAGCAGGCCGGCCAGGACGGCGACGACCAGGTGCAGGGCCGGGGCCAGGGTGACCCATTCGCTGGGCAGCTGCCGGCCGGTGAGCGGCTCGGCCCAGACGAACATGGCGACGCAGCTCAGGGACGTCGCGAGCCAGGTGAGCAGGGCGCCGGTGAGCTGGTTGCGGAATGCGCCGACGACGATGGGGATGACGAAGATCGGCCACAGGGTGACGTCGGTGTACAGGATCGTGCCCATGACCGCGCCGATGGTGGTCGCGGTGTCCAGCGTCACCAGGACCGCGCTCGTCCGCGGATAGGTGATCTGTCCGACGCTGCGCAGCGCGTGCCAGGCGAGGACGTTGGTGAGTGCGAGGGGCACCGCCCACAGCATGAGCGTGTTCGGCACCGGGAGCAGCACCACGGTGCACACGACCCACAGCACGGAGCCGAACCGGCTGATCAGTCCGGCCCACTCGATGCTGCGCCGGAAACGGAGCAGGGGCAGGTCCACGCCCCAATGTCGACCGCCCGTAACCGAACCTGAGAAGGATCTGAGCCAACCTGAGGAGAATCTCAGGTTGAACCCCTAGGTGACGGCTTTCAGGTGCGTTCCGGATAGTCCTGGGGGTTCACGGTCCGTAAGGTCGGCGTCGTGGCACTCATCGAGACGCGTGCGCTGACGAAGCGCTACGGAGGTGGCGTCACCGCGCTGTCGGAACTGACATTGGCGGTGGAGCCCGGGATCATCGGGCTGGTCGGCGCGAACGGCGCCGGCAAGTCCACATTCATCAAAATCATGCTCGGGCTTCTCCAGCCGTCCGGCGGCGAGCTGCGGGTCCTCGAGCTCGATCCGACGACGCAGTCCGTGGAGGTGCGGCAGCGCGTCGGGTACATGCCCGAGCACGACTGCCTGCCCAGCGAGACGTCGGCGGCCGAGTACGTGACGCACCTGGCGCGGATGAGCGGCCTGCCCGCCAACGCCGCCCGGGAGCGGGCCTCCGAGGCGCTGCGGCACGTCGGGCTCTACGAGGAGCGGTACCGCCAGATCGGCGGCTACTCGACCGGCATGAAGCAGCGGGTCAAGCTGGCCCAGGCGCTCGCGCACGACCCGGACCTGCTGCTGCTGGACGAGCCGACCAACGGCCTCGACCCGGCCGGCCGGGACGCGATGCTGGAGCTGGTGCACCGCATCGGCACCGAGTTCGGCATCTCGATCGTCGTGTGCTCGCACCTGCTCGGCGAGGTCGAGCGGATCTGCACGTCGCTGATCGCGATCGAGGGCGGCAAACTGCTGCGCTCCGCGACCGTGTCGGACATGACGACCAGCCGCGACGTGCTCACCGTCGAGGTGAGCGAGGGCGTCGAGCTGCTCATCGCCCGCCTCGCCGAGCAGGGCCTGCCGGTGACCCGCGACGGCGCCGCGCTCATGGTGCCGATGGACAGCGACGACGTGTACGACCGCATCCTCGTCGCGGTCGCCGAGCTGGACCTGCCCCTGCACCGCCTCGACCAGCGCCGCCACCGCGTCGCTGAACTCTTCCAAACCCCATCGGTGACCGGACCGGCCGGACCGGCAGCACAGGAGGTCGGCCATGGCGCAGCCAACTAGCGTCATCCATGACATCGGCTACCAGCGCTACAAAGGCCCCAGGCTGGGCCGCGGGTACGCCAACCGCTCCCTGTACGAGCAGAGCATGCGCACCGCGTTCGGCATCGGCCGGGGCGCCAAGGCGAAGATCTTCCCGTGGCTGGTGATCGGCATCGCGCTCAGCGTCGCCGTCATCGAGATCGCGGTCCGGTCGCTCACCGACCAGTCGTTCATCAGCTACCGCGGGTTCGCGGCGACCATCTCGTTCCCGGTGATGCTGTTCCTCGCCATCGTCGCGCCCGAGCTGGTCTCCCGTGACCTGCGGGACCGCACGCTGCCGCTGTACTTCAGCCGGCCCCTGGCCCGCACCGACTACGCCCTGACGAAGTACGCCGCGCTGGCCACCGTGGTCCTGCTGCTGCTCGCCGTGCCGCAGCTGCTCATCTACGTCGGCGCGGTCTTCACCCGTACCGACGGATTCTCCGGCGCCATGAAGGAGCTCGGCGACATGGGCCCGGGCCTCGGCGGCGCGGTCATCCGGTCGCTGATCCTGGCCGCGATCGCGCTGCTCGTCGCGTCGCTGACCGGCCGGCGGGCGTTCGCGGCGGCGTTCATCGTCGGCGTGTTCATCATCACCGCGCCGATGGTCGGCATCCTCAACGTCATCGGCGGCGAGGGCAGCGCGCTGGCCGGCCTCTCGTTCATCGTCAACCCGATGACCCTGCTCATCGGGGTCGAACAGTGGATCTTCGGTACGCCGGACAACGACGCGATGCCGATCGGCGACTACGGTCCCGCCTACCTCGTCGCCGTCCTCGTCCTGCTCGCCGGCTGCGTCTCGCTCCTGCTCCTGCGTTACCGGAAGGTGGCCGCCTGATGGGCACCGTCGACCTGCAGCACGTGTCGCGCTGGTACGGCAACGTCGTCGCCGTCAACGACGTGACGATGACCCTCGGCCCGGGGGTGACGGGCCTGCTCGGCCCGAACGGCGCCGGCAAGACCACGCTGCTGCACATGATGTCGGGGTTCCTGGCCCCGTCGAAGGGCACGCTCACCGTCGACGGCGCGCCGTCGTGGCGCAACCCCGACGTGTACCGCACCCTCGGCCTCGTCAGCGAGCGCGAGGCCGTGCACGGGTTCCTCTCCGGCAAGGAGTTCGTGGTCGCCAGCGCGAAGCTGTTCCGCCTCGCGAACCCGGAGGAGGCCGCCCGCCGCGCCCTGGCGCTGGTGGAGATGGAGCCGGCGCAGGACCGCCGCATCGACACCTACAGCAAGGGCATGCGGCAGCGGATCCGGGTCGCGGCCGCGCTCGTGCACGACCCGGGGGTGCTGCTGCTGGACGAGCCGTTCAACGGCATGGACCCGCGCCAGCGTTTCCACATGATGGACCTGCTGCACAAGATGGGCGACGACGGCCGCACCGTGCTGTTCTCCTCGCACATCCTGGAGGAGGTCGAGCAGGTCTCCGGCACCGTCCAGGTGATGGTCGCCGGCCGGCTCGCCGCCTCCGGCGACTTCCGCACCATCCGCCGGCTGATGACCAACCGGCCGCACGTGTTCTCGATCCGCTCCAGCGACGACCGCCGCCTGGCGGTGGCGCTGATCGGCGAGGCGTCCGTCGCGGGTGTCGACCTCGACACGACGGGCCTGCAGGTCCGGGCGTCCGACTACGGCACGTTCACCCGTGCGCTGCCCCGTATCGCGCTCAAGGAGGGCGTGCGGGTGCGGCAACTGCTGCCCGCCGACGAGTCCCTGGAAAGCGTCTTCTCCTACCTGGTGGGTGCCTGATGAATCCGACCATCGCCCGCATCACGCTGCGCGGCCTGCTCGGTCGCCGCCGGATCTGGCTGCTCGTGCCGCTGCCGGTCATCCTCATCGGCTTCGCCTGGGCGGCCCGCGCGTTCGGCGAGCCGCCGGTCAGCTGGGGCGAGCCCGTCATCGTCGGGCTCGGCTTCACCGCCGTGCTCCCGGTCATCGCGCTCATCGTCGGCACCGGCGTCCTCGGCTCCGAGATCGACGACGGCACGATCACCCACATCCTGTCCAAGCCGCTGCCGCGCTCCGAGATCGTGTTCACGAAGCTGTTCGTCGCCGTCGGTGTCACCGGCGGGTTCGCCGGGGTGCCGCTGTTCGTCTGCGGCCTGCTCGCCGACTCGGTGCCGCTCGCGTTCGCGCTCGTCGTCGGCGCGTTCGTCGGAGCCCTCGCGTATTCGGCGCTGTTCCTCGCGATCAGCGTCATCACCCGCCGCCCGGTGCTGCTCGGTCTGGTGTACGTGGTGCTGTGGGAGGGCCTGCTCGGCAACCTGCTGTCCGGGACGGCGAAGCTCAGCATCCAGCAGTACGTGCAGACGATCGTCGACTGGCTCGCCCCGACCGACGTGCTCGCCGGGACGGTGTCGGTGCCGGTGAGCTTCGTGATGGCCGGCGTGTTCACCGTCGGGATGACGGCGCTCGCCGTGCAGAAGCTGCGCACGTTCGCCGTCGCGGGCGAGACGGGCTAACGTCCGCACGTGAACTTCCACCGCGTGTACAGCGTCGCCGTCTTCATCGTGCTGGCGTCGCTGGACAACGTGGCGATCAGCCTGGTGCCGCCGCTCTACTCGCCGATCAGCCGCTCCCTCGGCGTCGGCGAGGGAGCGCTCGGCGTGGTGACCGCGGTCGGGTATCTCGTGACCGCGGTCGCCGCCGTCGGCTGGGCGTACGCCGGCGACCGCACCGACCGGAAACCGGTCCTCATGGCCGGCACCCTCATCTGGTCCGCCGGCACGTACGGCACCGTCCTCGCCGGCGGCTACTGGACGTTCCTCGCCGCGCAGCTCGTCGCGGCCGTCGGCCTCGGCGCGGTCGGCTCGGTCGGGTTCTCCGTCGTCAGCGACCTCATCTCGCCCCGCCGCCGCGGCCTCGTGATGAGCCTGTGGGGGTTGTCGCAGGGCGTCGGCACCCTCGCCGGGGTCCTCGTCGCCAGCCAGCTCGGCGGCGCGGACTGGCGGCGCCCGTTCGAGGTCCTCGCCGTCCTCGGGATCCTCGCCTCCGCCGCGTACTTCACGACCGCCGACATCCGCCGCGGGCAGAGCGAACCGGACCTCGCCGCGGTCTTCGCCGCCGGGGAGGAGTACGAGCACCGCATCTCCCGCGGCGACCTGCCCGGCATCATCGCCCGCCGCACCAACGTGTGGCTGATCCTGCAGGGGCTCACCGCGCAGGCCGCGTTCGGGTCCCTGGTGTGGCTGCCGCGGCTGTTCCAGGCGAAGGCGGAGGCGCAGGGCTACGACGAGTCGACCGCCATCGCGATCGGCGGCATCCTCGCCACCCTCTTCCAGCTCGGCGGCGTGCTGTCGGTCGTCGGCGGGCTGATCGGCGACCGCTGGCAGCGGCGCGACCCCGGCGGCCGGGCGAAGGTCGCCGCGATCGGGATCCTCGCCGGGGTGCCGCTGTACGTGGTGCTGTTCTTCGCCCCGCTGACCCTCCCGGCGCCCGACGGCCGGTCGGCGACGATCCTGGTCGTCGAGGCGCTGTTCACGACGCCGAGCCTCCTGGCCGCGTTCCTGTGCGCGCTGCTGGCCCTGGCCCTGACGTCGGCGAACTCGCCGAACTGGTTCGCGCTCATCGCCGACGTCAACCCGCCCGAGCACCGCGGGACCGTGTACTCACTGGGGAACCTCGTCAACGGCGTCGGCCGGGCGGCCGGCAACGGGCTCGTCGGGGCGGTGTTCGCGGCGCTCGCGCGCAGCTTCCCGCCGCCGACGAACCTCGCCGTCGGACTCGCCGCCTTCCAGGTGTTCTTCATCCCGACCGGCGTCATGTACTGGCTCGCGTCCCGCACCGCCCCGGCGGACATCGGGGCGGTGCATGCGTTGCTCCGGGAGCGCGCTACAGAGTCCGTAGATGAAATCCCCCGTCCACGTCGATGACCTGGCCGGTGGAGAACGGCAGCAGGTCCGTCGCGATCGCCACCACCGCCCGGCCGACGTCCTCGGGGGTGCCCCAGCGCCGGATCGGCGTGACCCCCTCCTCAAGGATGAGTTTGTCGTACTTGCCCTGCACGGCACTTGTCATGTCGGTGGCGATGATGCCGGGCCGGACCTCGAACACGGTGATGCCGTGCTCGGCCAGGCGCGCCGCGAACAGTTTCGTCATCATGCCGAGGCCGGCCTTCGTCACGCAGTAGTCGCCGCGGTTGACGCTCGCCGTGTACGCGCTCATCGACGAGATCGTGACGATCCTGCCCTGGACGCCGGCGTCGACCATCCGGCGCGCGACCTGCTGGGTGAGGAAGTACGGTCCCTTGAGGTTGATGCCGACCAGACGGTCGAAGGACTCCTCGGTCGCCTCCAGGAGGTCCGCGCGGACCGACGGGGCCACGCCCGCGTTGTTGACGAGCAGGTCGATCCCGCCGAACGCGTCGTGCGCCTCCCGCACGAGCCGTGCACGGTCCCCGGCGTCGCCGACGTCCGCGCGGACGAGGGCGGCCCGCGCGCCGCGCCGCTCGATCTCCGCGGCGGTCTCCGCGGCGGCGGCCAGGTTGGAGGCGTAGTTCACGACCACGTCGAAGCCGGCGCCCGCCAGGGCGAGGGCGATGCCCCGCCCGATGCCGCGGGAGGCGCCGGTGACGAGTGCGGCGCTCATGCCGCCACCTTCCGCTGCGCTCCAGGCGTCGGCCTGAGCTCAAACTGATCCGATGGTGAGCGGCCCGAGCCGCTTCGCTGGCCGCTCACTCGGCACCGCCGAAGAACGTGTAGTAGGGGCCGTCGACGAGCCGGCCGAGGTACAGCGCCAGCTCCCGCAGGTGGTAGTCGCCCCACATGCTGGACTCGCCGTTCGGCACCGATTGGCCGGGCGCAACGTGGTCCCAGCCGTTCGGCCGGTGGTAGACGGAGTGCAGCAGCAGCCCCTCGTGCCGCGGGTCCACCGACAGGTAGGGCTCGGCCAGCAAGGTCCTTGCAACGGTCAGTCCTGCCTGGGTGTAGCGCTCCTCGCCGGTCGCGTGGCCGAGCCGCAGCAGGCCCTGCGCGGCGATCGCGGCGGCGCTGGAGTCGACGGGCTCGAACGCGTTGAACGGGTCGGCGGGCGCGTCCACGTCCAGGTGCACCAGGCCGGGCGCGCCCGTGTCCCAGTAGGGGATCCCGTCGGCGGGGGAGTGCTCGATGTAGAAGTCGCACGTGGCCTGCGCGGTCGTGCGGAGCAGGTCGGACCGCTCGGACCCGTCGGTCCCCTCGGACCCGCAGAACTCCAGCAGCTCCGCGAAGCCGAGCATCGCCCACGCCAGTCCGCGGGTCCACGTGGAGAACGGCGAGTAGCCCTGCTGCGTGCTCGGCGCCCGGAAACGCCCGTCGTTGACGTTGAACAGCGCCTCGTGCACCGTGCGGCCCCGGACGTCGTACACGTCGCGGCCCTCGCCGAAGTAGACGTTGTGCCTCGCGGTGCTCTCCGCGTGCCGGGTGAGCCGCTCCAGGAGGTCGACCCGCTCGTCGTGCTCGCCCATGAGGACGTGCCCGAGCCGGTGCGCGACGGCGAGGGACCGGCAGGAGCGGATCGTGTCGACGAACAGCGACTGCGGCCCGTTGAACGAGTAGATGTAGCCGCCGCCGTCCGCGGTCCTGCTCCAGCGGGCCGCCTGCACGGCGCCGCTGACCTTCAGTGCCAGCTCCGCCGCGGTGAGGTCCTCCTCGCCGGCGCGGCCCTCGAGGATGAGGCGGCGCAGCGTCCCGTACGTGCTGACGTTGTTGAACCCGTGGTCGTGCACGCCGATGTGGCTGACGTGCGGCGCCATCACCCCGAACGTGTGCCGGCGGCCCTGCTCGAAGAAGTGCCGGTCGCCGGTCGCGTCGAACTGCAGCAGCGCCGAACCCACCTGGAACCCTTGCGTCCACTCGGTCCAGCCGCGCGCGGTGTAGCGCCCGTCGACGGTGAACACGGGCGCTCCCTGCTCGCCGCCCGGCGGGCAGGACGCGTCGATCGCGTCGATCTTCCCTGCGGACAGCTCCCACATCCGGGCGACCGCGGGCAGCAGATCCTTGGGCGCGAGCCCGTCATCGATGCGCAACATGGGCAGAGGATAACGGGAAAGCGCTTTCCTGAGAACCCCGCGCGGACCGCTTTCGTGACCCCGGGGCGACGGTGGTCCGCTTCGTGGCAGGATGGCGCGTGATGGACGCGACCGCTGTTGAGGAAGTCACCGATCGCTGGGTCGCGGCCTGGACCACCGGCCGCACCAGCACTCTGTTCACGTTGCTCGCCGCCGGCGCCCGCGTCGAGTCCAACCTCGACCCCGACGGCGACTTCATCGAGAAGCTCACCGGTTACGCCGCCGCCCTGACGGCCGTGTCGGTCTTCTCCCGCACCGTGATCGACCTGCGGGTCGCGCTCGTCTACGACTGCGCCGTGGACGCCGAGCGGTTCCGGCTCGCCGAGTTCCTGGTGCTGACGGAGTCCGGCCTGATCGCCGAGGTCCGCCGGGTCTACGACCTGTATGCCGTCGAGCGCCTCATGCCCGACCTGTTGCTGGAGACCTGAGGCACCCGGCCTGCACCTCGGTTGCTCCGGGTCGCGGCTGCCGTGAGGGGCGCCGGCGCCGTACCGTTGTGTGCGGCGGGAGACAGTGCAAAGCCGGGCCCCCGAAGGGACCCGGCCGGTTGACAACTCAATCAGGTCAGGACATCGCCGCCGCGGAGACGAAGGTGTAGCCCAGGCCCTGGATGCCTTCCACGGTCTGCTTCAGGTAGCCGGTGCCGAGGTAGGGGTGGTAGAAGAAGCTCGCCACGCCGTCGCGGACCGCCAGGTTGGTCTTCGCGTTCGCGATCAGGTCGGCGGGCAGGACCGCCGGGTGCTGGTTGAACGGCTCGGGCTCGATGTTGCCGATGTTCTCCGGGATGACGGTCGAGCCGTAGACGTCGCGGACCGTGTAGGGGAAGAACTGCCCGACCATGTGCGCGGTGCTGTTGTCGACGGTGCCGCCGGACAGCACGCCCGGGAAGTACAGGCCACGCTCGTAGCGGACGCCGACGAGGGTGTTGATCGTCTTGTAGTCCAGAGCGCTCGCCGCGTAGTGCGGGAACTCGAAGATGGTCGGCTGCTTGAGGCCGGCGAGGGCCCAGTCGGCGCGGGAGGCCAGGACGCGGGCGGTGACGTTGGCCGCCGAGTCGTTCTTGACCGGACCGTCGTAGATGACGGCGTCGTTGGCGTCGACGTGCGCCATGAAGAACTCGAAGTCGTTGGCGCTGACGCCGTCGTACGGGTTGTCGATCGCGTCGAGCTGGTGCGTGTACCCGTGCTGCAGCAGGGTGCCGCCCTTGCTCTGCATGTACTTCAGGGCGCTGACCACCAGTGGCCGCTGGCGCAGTGTGTAGTCCTCGGCCTTGCCATTGTTGTTCACGCCTTTCGGGTCGCGGTAGCGGCTGTAGACGGCGACGGTGAAGGGGACCTTCCTGCTCGACAGGTAGTCGGCGATGGCGCGCAGCTCGGCAGGGTCGGCGTCCGGGCCGACGTCCTCGATGCGGACCAGGGCGCGGTGCCGCGCGGCGGTCTGCGGTGCGAGCACCGAGTAGAGCAGGTCGGAGAAGGCGAGGTAGCGGTCGTTGGAGGTGATGTACGACAGCGGGATCTCACCGAGGTAGGTCAGGTTGCCGGACCGGATGCCCCACGGGAAGGTGGTGCCGTCGGCGCGGACCGCGGTGCCGACGGGGACGGCCTTCGCCGGGTCGGAGATGACGTAGTCCATGATGCCGCCGCCGTTGCGCACGTCGCGGGTCATCGTGGTGCCGTTGTACTCGACCTGCGACACGGGGGAGGTGTCGTAGCCCTTCCAGGTGTAGCCGTACTTGGCGACGAAGTCCGCGGAGCGGGCCGTCAGCTGCCAGATGTTGTTGTACATCCACAGCACCGGCTTGGTGCCCGCGAGGGTGTCGTCGAGGAACGCGGCCGGCAGCGGCTCGTCGTAGGTGGAGCCGACGTAGACGACGGCGGAGTAGGCGGACATCTCACCGGCCTTGTAGGCGCCGACCGGGTGCGCGGTCCAGGACCCGAAGTGGGAGACGAGGTTCGTCGCCATCGTGCCGTAGTCCTCGCCGAGCCACGAGTACGGGCCGGTGTTGTCGTAGAGGACGAGCGTCTTCGTCGCGGCGTTGGAGCCGGGGGCGCCGGTGCCGGAGCGGGTCGCGGTGGGCGCGGCGGCGAAGGCCTGGGTGGCCGGCACGGTGAGGGCGAGCGACGCGGCCACGGTGACGGCTGCGAGCGAACTGATCAGCTTGCGCATGTCGGTACGAGATCCCTAACTCAGACGGAGACGGTGGTCGGCATGGGGGCGGGGTGCGTGGCGAGCCCGAGCATCGCGGCGACGGCCTGTTCGGTGCGCTGCGAGGCGAGACCGTCGCCGTAGGGGTTGCCGTTGGCGGTCATCGACTCGCGCAGGACCGGGTCGTCGAGCAGCCGGGCGGCCTCGGCGACGATCAGGTCCTCATCCGTGCCGACGAGCTTGGCGCAACCCGCGTGCAGCGACTCGACGCGCTCGGTGACCTCACGCAGGACCAGGGCCGGCACCTTGAACGACGGCGCCTCCTCCTGGATGCCGCCGGAGTCGGTGAGCGTCAGGTACGCCCGCGACAGCAGCCGGGCGAGGGCCGGGTAGGGCAGCGGGTCGGTGACCGTCACCCGCGGCACCCCGGCGAGGCCGGCCTCGACCTGGGCGCGGACCGCCGGGTTGGCGTGCGCCGGCAGGACCACCCGGATGTCCGGGTACGCCTCGATCAGCCGGCGCACCGCGGAGAGGATCCGGTCCAGGGGCTCGCCCCAGGACTCGCGGCGGTGTGCGGTCACCAGCACCACGCGGGCCCGGCCGTGCTCGGCGGCGTCCACCGCGGCGGCGATGCGGGCGTCCTCGAACGGCAGCGCCTTGCCGGCGATCTCCAGCGCCGCGTCGACGACCGTGTTGCCGGTGATGAGGACGTTGGCCGGGGCGACGCTCTCGTCGAGCAGGTTCGTCGCGGCGAGGGCCGTCGGCGCCAGGTGCAGCGCGGCGAGCTGGCCGACGAGCTTGCGGTTGGCCTCCTCCGGGAAGGGCGAGTCCAGGTCGCCGGAGCGCAGCCCCGCTTCCAGGTGCACGACCGGGATGCGCCGCCAGAACGCGGCCATGGCGCCGGCGAGCGTCGTGGTGGTGTCGCCCTGCACGACGACCGCGGCCGGCCTGCGCTCCTCCAGGAGGGCGTCGAGTTGCTTGATCATCTCGGTGAGGAGCTCGGGCTGGCTGCCGGTGACCCGCCGCAGCGGCAGCGTCACGTCGGCCTGGACCTCGAACGCGTCGAGCGCCTGGGTCACCATCGTCGGGTGCTGCCCGCTGGCGACCAGCACCGGGGTGAGCCGGCCGGCGGCACGCATCGCGGCGGCGACGGGCGCCAGCTTGATGGCCTCGGGACGGGTACCGGCGATGAGGAAGACTTCGGGAGACATTTGCAGACGTCCTTTACGAGAGAACCGGCTCTTCGACCAGGCGTTCGGTCTTCGCCCAGGCCTGTCGCCGGCTGATCTGCCGGCCGATCGCCCGCCAGGTCGAGACCAGGCCGAGCAGGAGGAAGAAGGGGTACGCGACGGCGGCGACCAGCAGTCGCCAGAGCTTCTCGTCGCCGAGCTGGACGCGGTGGACGATGGCCCAGACCAGGCCGGGGACGGTCATGCCGATCGCCCAGAACAGCGCGACCTCGCCCATCTGCGCCCAGGAATGGATCATGAAGGTCTGGCCGTGCCCGGGGACGAGCCGCCACATCGCGTATCCCCAGAGGCCGAAGACGCCGGCCGTGCCGAAGGCGTTCATCCACGGCGCGAGCAGGTAGTACAGCATCTCCAGCAGCGCGTGGTTGCGGATCTGCCGGGAGGCGATCAGCTTCGGCACGTAGCCGATGCACTGCAGGTTGCCCTGCGCCCACCGGGTGCGCTGGCGGGTCAGCCGCTTCACGTCGACGAGACCCTGCTGGTTGACGTTGGCCATCGAGGTGTACCGGATGCGCTCGCCGTTGAGGTGCATGCGCAGGCCCAGCTCGAGGTCCTCGACGAGGCAGTGCGACCAGGGCGCGTCGCCGAGCCGCACCAGCGACGACAGCCGGGCGAACTGCCCGTTGCCGCCCAGCCCGACCGTCCCCGCGGCGTTGCGGAGCAGCTGGCTGGCGTTGGCGATGGCGGCGAACTCGAGGTCCTGCACGGCGCCCAGGACACGGTTGCGGTTGTGGATCCGCACCCGGGTCTGCACCGCGCCGACCCGCGGGTCACGCATCTGCTTCGACACCTCGGTGAGGATGTTGGTGCTGCCCCGCCCGTCGCCGTCGATGACACCGACCGCGACCAGCGCGGGGTCCTCACCGTGGGCCAGGGTCAGGTCCCGGATGGTCCGGAAGGCGGCGTTGAGCGCCTCGCCCTTGCCCTTGCGGGCGTTGGGGAAGTCCCTGCGCAGCACGGTCAATCCCGGGTGGTCGATGGCGGCCAGCACGTCCGGGGTGCCGTCGTCCGATCCGTCATCGACCACCAGGACCCTGGTGCGTGTGCCTGCCGGGCCCTGCAGCGCCAGTGCTGCGGAGACGGTCCGGCCGACAACCCGTTCCTCGTTGAGGGCGGGCACGACGATCCAGAAGGTCAGCGGTTCGTGCTCGTTCGGCGCGACTGCGTCGCGCCGGCGACGCCGGCCGGCGGTGGCCGAGTCACTGGTGGTGAAGGCCACCAGTGCCAGGTTGTACGCCGGCCAGAGCGTCAGGAGCGCGAAGCCGACCAGAAGGATCGCCGTCATGCGTCAGGCTGCGCTGCGGTTGAAGCGGGATGCCCGCACCATCAGGAAGCCGGTGACGACGAGCGCGACACCTGCGACGACGATGGCGTAGACGGGGCTTCCGGTGACTGGCAGCGACGCGGCGGTGGATCCGCCGGTCACGATGACGCCGGTGACCTTCGTACCTGACATGACAGCTTCCCCTCGGCTATCTCTCCGGCGGTGCCTGGCGGCTCCTTGTCGGCAACCGTTGTGCACCTTGTCCAGAAAGCTTGGCCGGGCCGAGGGGCAATCACAATGGGTGAGCATGGTCGGATGCATCCGAGCGGACCAAGTCCGCCCAACGACCTGACAGAGCGTTTACGCAGGCAAAATGCGACCGCTACGCAGAGTGGCCAGACCGTGTGCGGTAGCTCTCAGTGAAGGACTCGGGGTGTTGCCAGTCGGTTGCGAACTCCGCCCAGAGCGACAGGGCGACGCTCGCACTCTCGGGCCGGTCCGCCGGCCGCTTGGCCATGCACTGTCGGCACAGCTCCGCTACGGAGCGTGGCAGGCCCGGTGCGAGCAGGACCGGGGTCGCCGCCGGCTGCAGCAACCTGGCGCCCGGCGCGTGCGGCGAGCGACCGGTCAGCATCTGGTACAGCAGGACCCCGAGGGCATAGACGTCCCAGGCGGGGGCGTGCTCGACGCGCGAGGCCGCGGGATGCGCGAACGGCACCGCCAGGCCGAAGTCGATGATCTTCACACCGGCGGTGGTCAGCATGACGTTGTCGGCGGTCAGGTCCCGGTGCGCGATGCCCCGGCGGTGCGCGACGGCCAGGAGCTCGGCGACGGACGCGGCGATCTCGACCGCGTGCTGCCACGGCAGCGGGCCCTCCGCGAGGCGCTTCGTCAGCGGTACCCCGTTGAGCAGCTCCATCGCGACGCACGGCACGGTCGCCCGGCCGGTGTCCAGCTCGCCGTAGCCGAAGATCTTCGGCACGGTCGGGTGCCGCATCCGCTGCATCAGCAACGGCTCGCGGCGCGCGGCGTGGCAGGCCCTGCTGTTGTTCGCGAACGCCGGCGCGAGGACCTTCACCGCGACCGGGCGCAGCTGCTCCAGGTCGACGGCCTCGTAAACGAGCGACATGCCGCCGCGGGCGATCGGGCGGACCAGCAGGAAGCGCTCCAGCACCCTGCGGCCAAGCTCGATCTCCGACACAATCGCCGACTATTCCCTAATAGCTGCCGATCGCGGAAGTCCCAGCGACGTTTGCCACAGACCGTGTCGATATCATAAATACGGATATGTCGGGTGAACCAAAGGATCCGCACAGCCGATCGAAACCCATAGTTGACATCCGGGTAACCGTGGCTGACGCTGGCCGCAGGAATCGCTCCAACAGGAGACGGGATGCCTGACGAGCCATCGCCACCAACCGTCACCGAGGTCGCCGCCGCCGCGGGGGTCTCCGCGGCCACCGTGTCCCGCGTCCTCACGGGCCGGGTCAGGGTCAGCACCTCGGCCCGGGTGTCGGTGCACGACGCCATCGCCCAGCTCGGCTACGTCCGCCACCGCGGGCCGCGCCGCCCTGACCGGCTGCCCCAGCACCTCCCCGTCGCCGCCCTCGTCTTCGAGCCGACCGCCCGGCTCTTCCACGACACCTTCTCCGCCCGGCTCCTCGCCGGCGCCGAGGAGGAGCTGACCCGCCACGGCGTCCCGCTGCTGACGATGTCCGCCACCCGCGGCACCATCGCGTCGGCGACACAGTTCCTCACCACCGGCGGCGTCGGCGGCGTCCTGCTCCTCGGCGGGCACAGCAGCCACCCCCTGGCGGTCTCCCTCGCCGCGTCCCGGGTGCCGCTGCGGGCCACCGGCCGGCCCGCCGAGGGCCTCGACATCCCGTACGTCGACGTCGACAACAACGACGGCGCCCGGCAAGCCGTGGAGCACCTCATCCTGCGCCACCGCCGGAGCATCGCCGCGATCGCCGGCCCGCCGGACTCACCCGCCGCCGCGGACCGCCTGGAGGGCTACCGCCGCGCCATGGAGGCCGCCGGCCGGGTCCCCGCCGTCGCCTACGGCGACTTCACCACCGCCTCCGGCGGGCACGCCGCTGCCTGGCTCCTGGACCGCATGCCCCGCCTCGACGCCCTCTTCGTCGCCTCCGACGCCATGGCCGCCGGCGCGCTGCAGGCCCTGCGCAAGGCCGGCCGCCGGGTCCCCGAGGACGTCGCCGTCGTCGGCTTCGACGACGCGCCCCTCGCCTCCTACACCACGCCGCCGCTCACGACCGTGCGCCAGCCGGTCTCCGAGCTCGGCGCGGTCGCCGCAGCCCTGCTGCTGGAAGGCTCCGACGACAGCCCCGTGCTGCCGACCGAGCTCATCGTGCGGGCCTCAAGTTAACGACGTGAGCGACGGTCAGCTCCGGGAGGGCGATGTCCTTGCCCGCCGGTACATCCTGAGACAACCCGTCGGCGCGGGCGGCATGTCGGTCGTCTGGCGCGCCTGGGACAGCACGCTGGAGCGCACCGTCGCCGTCAAGGTCCTCGACGGCCCCATCGGCACCGACGGCGGCCAGCGCGACCGCATCCGCCGCGAGGCCCGCGCCGCCGCCCGCATCGAACACCCCAACGCCATCGGCGTCTACGACTACGGCGAGACCGTCACCACGCACGGCCGGATCGCCGCGTACGTCGTCATGCAGCTCCTCGACGGCGTCTCCCTCGCCGGCCGCCTCGCCGAGGGCCCCCTGCCGCTGTCCGACGTCGTCGCGGTCACGGCCACCGTCGCCGACGTCCTGCACGCCGCCCACCGCCGCGGCGTCGTGCACCGCGACGTCACCCCCGAGAACGTCATGCTCACCACCGACGGCGTCAAGCTCCTCGACTTCGGCATCGCCGCCGACGTCGGCCAGCGCGACACCCTCACCTTCGGCACCCCGCCGTACGTCGCGCCGGAACGCCTCGTCGGGGCGCCCGCCAGCGGCTCCACCGACGTCTACGCCCTCGGCGTCCTGCTCTACGAACTGCTCACCGGCCACCCGCCCGTGCAGGCCGCCACGTGGGACGAGCTCGAACGCGCCATCGCCACCGGCCACCGCCCCACCCTCAACGTGCCCGGCCTCCCGCCCGCCGTCGCCACCGTCTGCCTGCGCTGCCTCGCCACCGACCCCACGGAGCGCCCCACCGCCGCCGAGGTCGCCGCCACCCTGGAAACCTCGGCCCAGCGCCGCGGCCGCCGGTGGATTCCGGCCCTCGCGCTGCTGGTGGTTGCCGGTGTACTGGCTGGGCTCGCGCTCGTGTGGACCACCAGGGACCGTGGCGACACGGCCGCTCCCGCGCCGACGGTCAGCATCGTCGTGTCGATCCCGCCCCCGGTCACCGTCCAGCCATCCCCGGGCGCCACCCCGGCGCCGACCCGCGGTCGTACCTCACCCGCCGCCACGACCCCGGGCGCGGTGTCCCCGTCCGCGTCCCTGTCCCCGGCCGGGCCCAGGCTCACACCACAGCAGGCCGGCCGCGCGGTCCTCGACGTCGTCGACCGGCGCTCCGCCGCCGGCGAGATCCGCTCCGACGTCGGCGAGGACATCCGCAACCAGATCAACAACATCATGAACCAGCCGGTGGACCCCGGGCCGCGCATCGAACGGCTCCGCGGCCAGCTCCGCAGCCGCGAGATGGAGAAGTCGATCAGCCGCGGCGCCTACGACGAGCTCGACGCCGCCGTCGCCGCTTTCGGCGCTTCGCTCAGCGGCGCCTGACCGGCGCAGACCGGGCGGGCCGGGTTCTCAAGGTCGGGGCGGGCCGGGTGCTCAGGTCGGGGTGATGACCCGGTGCCGGACCGCCCACATCGCCGCCTCGGTCCGCGACGCCGCGCCCGTCTTGCGCAGCAGGTTGGACACGTGGACGGTGACGGTCCGGATCGAGATCCCCAGCGAGCTCGCGACCTGCTGGTTGGACATGCCGGCGGCGAGGCAGCCGAGCACCTCGATCTCCCGGGCGGTCAGGTCCCCGCCCGCGCGCAGGCTGTGCAGGAGGGTCTCCGCCTCGGTGAGCCGCCAGCCGGGCCAGTGCGCGAGCAGCGCCACCGCCCGCTCCGCGTGCTGCCGCGCGTCGCCGGCCCGGCCGAGCCGCAGCAGCGCGTGCGCCGCGGCGGTGTGCACGGCCGCGTCGTACGGTGCGGCCTCCACCACCTCGCCGCGCCCGCCGCCGCCACGGTCGGACACCGCCACCCCGCCGCCACGACGGTCGGACGCGGCCGCCGGGCCGTTGCCGGCACCGCCTGGGCGGGCCGGACCGCCTGGTGCATCAGGCTCACCAGGTAGGGGCGGAATACCGGAACCGGCTGGTTCGCCGTGATGAACGGTGCTTGCCGCGTCGCCGCGGCGGGTGGCGGCGGGGGCGTGGTGGAGGGCGGCCGGGAGCAGGGCGACGGCGGCCGCGTCCCGGCCCGCCGCCACCGCCAGCAGCAGCCGCAGTTGTGGTGCCGCGCCGACCGCGTCGCCGACGAGGTCCTCGACCGTCGCGGCCTGCACCCCACCGTGCAGCGCCCACCGGGCGGCCTCGACGAGACGGGCGGGGTGACAGTGGCCGACGCACTCGGCGAGCGCCAGCGCGGGATCCACCGGGTGCACGCCGCGGGCCGCGACGGCGACCCGGAGGACCCGGACGAGGCCGACGTCGCGACCCTCCCCGTCGGCGCGGGCGAGCAGCCGCACGGCGAGGGCGTCGTCGCCGCGTTCGACGGCGAGGAGCCCGGCGGTCGCCGCGAACCTGACGCGTTCGAGGGGGTCGGTCTCGATCGGCAGCCGCGACCAGGTGAGCGTCTCGGCACGGGTGAGGTCGCCGGTCCGCAGCGCGTGCGCGATGCCGAGCGCGGTCGTGCGACCCGCGCAGAACTCCAGGCCCGCCCGGCCGAGCGCGGCCATCGCCTCGTCGAACAGCCGCCGTCCCGTCACGTCGCCGAGCCCGGGCAGGCAGACGGCGACGAGGTTGTGCACGGCCCGGCCGGCGGTCACCGGGTCGCGGTCGTGCTCGGCGATCTGCCGGCACGCGTGCAGCAGTGCCACGCCCCTGTCCTGCGTGCCGCCGAGGGCGAGGGCGGTGCCGAGCGTGACCCCGGCCGACGCGATGCTCTCCCCGGTCCGCTCGGCGGCGACCATCGCGGCCTCCGCGAGCGGCACGACGAGGGCCGGTCCGGCCGTCCGCAGCGCGCCGGCCGCCTCCGCCGCCGCCTGCCGGGCCCAGGCGGCCCCGACAGCCGGTGTCCCGCCGTCCGGGGCGCCGGTCGGAGCGGGCAGCGCCGCCGGAGCGGTCAGGGCGGCCCGGGCGTCGGCGAGGGCGGCGTGGTGGCCGGCGCGGTCCGCCAGGCACCAGCGGATCTCGGCGAGGAGCCGGTGCGCGTCGGACGTCTCCACCGCGTCCACGGCCAGGCGCAGCCAGTCGGCGGCGTGCCGCTCGGCGACCGTGAACCGTCCCGCCACGAACGCCGCGACGGCCCCGGCCCGCGCCAGCTCCCGGTGCCCGTCCGCCGTGAGCAGGTCGCCCGCCCGCATGCCGACGTCGACCAGGTCGAGGGCGGCGTCCGGCAGGCCGGCGGCCAGGTTGGCCTGCGCGCCTCGTACCGCGGCGGCACCGGCTTCCGCGAGACGGCCCAGCGCCGCCGCGTGCCTGGCGAGGGCCGCGTCGTCGCCCAGCTCGACGGCGAGCGTCCGGGCCAGGCCGTGCACACGCGCGCGTTCGCTGGGCAGTGCGCTGCCGGCGAGGGCCTCGCGCAGCAGCGGGTGCCGGAAGCGCAGCGGCCCGGCCGGGGCCAGGTCGGGGGCGATGACCAGCATCCCGAGATCGAGCAGCCGGCGCAGCGCGGGCTCGATCTCGCCCTCACAGACGTGCACGAGCACGTCGGTCTCGACGGGGTCACCGAGCAGCGCGGCGGCGCGCGCGACCCGCCCGACGAGGCCCGGCTCGCCGGCGAGGGGTTCGACGAGCAGGCCGGCGACGTGCGCGGGCAGCGGCGCCCCGGCGAGGTCGCCGCGGGCGGTGACGAGCTCGGTGAGCCAGAAGGGGTTGCCGCCGGTGCGGGTCAGCAGCGCCCGGACGGTCTCCGGTGGTGGGGTGCCGCCGCGGTGCGCCTCGATGAGCTCCGCGGTCTCGCGGGCGTCGAACGGCGCCAGGTGCGCCCGGACCACGGACGGCGCGCCGCCGAGCCGGCGCAGGGTGCGGGCGGCGGCCGGGGCGAACGCGGCCTCCTGCGGCGGGCGGCTCGTGACGAGCAGCAGTGCGGGCAGGGCGGCGGTCGCGGCGAGCTCGCCGATGAGGGTCAGACTGGCCGGGTCGAGGTCGTGGAGATCCTCGACGACGAGGACGCCGGTCCGCCCGGACAGGAGGGTCCGGACGACGTCGACCGCTGCCCTGAGCATCGCGGCGGGGGCCATGCGGGAGGCGGCGCCGGGGGCGGGGGAGCGTTGCGCGAGCTCCGGCGGGACGCCGCCGTCTAGGGGGTGACCACTGAGGACGGAGGCGAGCCAGTCGTGCGGGGCCGCGCCGAGGGTACGAGCCGCGCCCGCGAGCACGACCGGCGGCCGCGGATCGAGCCGGTCGAGCACCGCCGCGACGAGCCGGCTCTTGCCGCTGCCCGCCTCGCCGGTGACGAGCACGACCCGTGGGCCGGTGGCCGCGGCCCGGCCCGTCGCCACCTGGGAACACTGGGCCGCCCAGGCGCCCGTGATCTCGGCGAGCTCCTCGGCTCGGCCGATGAACGGGGTGGCGGGCATGCGGCCACGATACGCAGAAGTGCGTACAGACGCTGTGTGTGCCGATCCGGCACGCTTGCGGCCATGGAAGAGTCGCAGCCGCGCCCCCTCGCGCTGGAATGGGCCGCCCGGACCGAGGTCGGGATGGTCCGCAGCAGCAACCAGGACTCGATGTTCGCCGGTGGCAGGCTCCTCGCGGTCGCCGACGGCATGGGCGGGATGGCCGCCGGCGACGTCGCCAGCCGGCTGGCGATCGAGGCGATGACGCCCCTGGACGAGGAGTTCGCGGGCAGCGACCTGCTGACGGCGTTGCGCACCGCGGTCTCCGACGCCAACCGGCGCATCCGCGACGAGGTCGAGGCCGACCCGGAGAAGCAGGGGATGGGCACGACCCTGACCGCGATCCTGTTCTCCGGTGACCGGGTCGGGCTCGTGCACATCGGCGACTCCCGCGCCTACCTGCTGCGCGGCGAGGAGTTCGGGCAGGTGACCCGCGACGACACCTACGTGCAGATGCTGGTCGACGAGGGCCGCATCACCCTCGACGAGGCCGCGACGCATCCGCAGCGGTCCCTGGTCAGCCGGGTCCTGCAGGGGCAGCCCACCGACCCGGTCTACTCGGTGGTCCCGGCCCGCGCCGGCGACCGGTATCTGCTGTGCAGCGACGGGCTGTCCGGCGTCCTGCGCGCGGAGACGATCGAGGAGGTCCTGCGCGAATACGACGACGTCGGCGAGTGCGCGGACCGTCTCGTCGACCTCGCGATGCGGGGCGGCGGGCCGGACAACATCACCGCCGTCGTCGCCGACATCGTGGGCGACGACGTGCCCGAGCCGAAGGGCCTGCGGCACCGGCTGAAGTCGTGGCTGAGCCGCGACGAGGTCAACGGCGCGCGGCTGCCGGCCTGACGCCGGCCTGAGGTCGTCGGCGCGGTCCGGCGTCAGCCGGATCAGGGCCACGAAAATGTCACAACCCGGCGGTAACCTCGGGCCGCTCGGATCGTTAGGCGGTTTGAGCACGAATCCCCCCGTGCCCGCCCCTCGCGAAAGCGACACGACCGTGGTCAGCAACCCGCGCACGTTCTGGCTCGTCCTGGTCACCGCTGCCGCCGCGTTCAGCGCGGCGGCCGCCGCCGGTCCGGTGCTGTCCTTCGGCGCCGTCGCCACCGGCGTCACCGTGGGCTCCCTCGTCCACGCGGTGTCGCTCATCCGGCTCGCCCTGCGCATCCACCACGGCCGCCGCGACTTCGGCCCGTGCCGCGGCGCCGGGTTCCTGGGCATGGGCGCCCTGCTCACCGGCGCGGGCGCCGGCGTCACCGGGTTCGTCGCGCTGACCCCGTCGATCGCGGCGCCGGGCCTCGCCGCCGCCGTCACCACGTTCGTCGCCGCGCCGATGTTCCTGCTCGGCCTGCTCCTGCTGCCCGGCACGGCACCCACGGTCCGCGCCCGCCTGCGCCGCCTCCTGGACGGCGCCGGCATCGGCGTCACCCTCTGCTACAGCGTCTGGGTCCTCGCGTCCGCGCCCGCCACGTCGGTGCTGGCCGGGCCGCTGCCCCTCGCCGTCGCCGTGACCTGCTGCGTCGCGGTCTCCGTGGCCGTCGTCACCGGGCTGCGTGCCGTGCGGCACCGGCCCGCCGCCCTCGCCTGCGCAGGCGGGTCCGCGCTGTGCGTCGTCGGGCTCGGCGTGTTCACCGTCCTGCTGGCCGACCTGCGCCGCCACGACCCGTTCGGCCCGGCGTCCGGCTGGGTCTCCGTCGGCCTCGCCGCGGCCGGGCTCGCGCTCGTCGCCGGGCCGTTCCTGATCCTCGCCGGGGCCCGCCGCGCCGGCGACGCGCCGACCCGCCCGCACGCCGCCGACGAGACCGGCACCCTCGCCGGCTATCCGCTGCTCATCGGCCCGGTCCTGCTCGCCGTCGCGGTGTCCGTCGTGCACCTGCTCACCGGCGGCCGCTTCGACCCCGCCGCCGTCGGGCTCGGCATGACCGCCGCGGTCGCGGTCGCGCTGCGTGAGGCGCTCGCCGCGCGGGACATCCGGCGGTATGCACGCACACTCGCGACCCGGGAGGCGCACTTCAGGACGCTCGTCGCCGGATCCACCGACGTCGCGATCGTCCTGGACGCCGGGCTCGTCGTGCGGTGGCAGTCACCGGCCGCGGCCCGCCAGTTCAGCCTGTCGGACCAGGACGTCCTCGGCCGCCCGCTCACCGACCTGCTGCACCCCGCCGACGCCGCCCCCGCGACCGAGGCGCTGCGCGCCGTCCTCGACGGCCGCGAGCACGTCCTGGTCCAGGCCCGGCTCCGCGACGGCTTCGGCCGCTGGCGCGACACCGAGTCCACCGTCAGCGACCAGCGCGCCGCACCCGAGGTCGGCGGCGTCGTCGTCCACGTCCGCGACATCGGCGACCGCGCCCAGCTGCAGCGCAGCCTCGACGAGATCACCTGGACCGACGACCTGACCACCCTCGCCAACCGGCGCCGCTTCCTCGCCGGTGTCGCCGAGGCCCACCGCGGCGCCACCGGTGAGGCCGGCTCCGTCCTCGTCGCCGAGCTCGACCGTTTCGAGAGCGTCGCCGACCTGCACGGCCCCACCGTCGCCGACGCCGTCCTCATCGAGGCCGCCCGCCGGCTGCGCGCCGCCATCGGCCACGACGACCTGCCCGCCCGTCTCGCCGGCGCCGCGTTCGCCGTCCTCACCGACGCGCCGCTCGTGCACGCGTTCGCACTCGCCACCCGCCTCGCCACCGCCTTCGCCGAGCCCTTCCACCTGCCCGGCCACACCGTGCACCTCACCGCCGACGTCGGCGTCGCCGACCTGCTCGGCGCCACCGACGCAGAGGACGTCCTGCGCCGCGCCGGCATCGCCCGCCGTCGGGCCCGGCAGCTGTCCCGCGGCCGCGACGGCGGCCGCGTCGAGTGCTACGACAGGTCCTTCGAGGCCGCCCTCGTCCGCCGCACCGACCTGGAGCAGCAGCTGCCCGGCATCGTCGGCCGGGGCGAGCTCGACCTCGTCTACCAGCCCGTCGTCGACCTCACCACCCGCAACCCCGTCGGCGCCGAGGCTCTGCTCCGCTGGCGCCACCCCCGCCTCGGCGCCGTCCCGCCGCACGAGTTCCTGCCCGTCGCCGAGGAGCTCGGCCTCGCCGACGAGCTCGGCGAATGGGCCCTGCACCAGGCGTGCCGCCAGCTGTCCCGCTGGCGCGCCGACGGCCGCGACCTGTGGATGTCCGTCAACGCCTCCGCCCGCCAGCTCGCCGCCCCCGGCTGGCTCGCCACCGTCGCCACCGCCGTCGACACCCACTGCGTCCCCGCCGAGTCCCTCATCATCGAGGTCGCCGAGGCGTCACTGCCCGACGACGCCGGCGCCGTCGAGCAGCTCGCCGGGCTGCGCGCCCTCGGCGTCCGCACCGCCATCGACCACTTCGGCACCGGCCCCACCGCCCTCGCGCACCTGCGCCGCCTCCCCGTCGACGTCCTGAAGATCGACCAGGTCCTGTTCGGCGAACCCGCCGGCCAGCGGGCCCCGGCCACCCCGATCGTCGACGTCGTGGTCGGCCTGGCCCGCCGCCTCGGCATCGACGTCGTCGCCTGCGGCCTGGAGACCGAGTCCCACGTCGACGTCGTCCGCGCCGCGGGCTGCCGCCTCGGCCAGGGTTTCCTGCTGAGCCGCCCCGACCACGCCGAGCACGTCGAGGCCTATCTGGAAGGCCATCGGGCCCGCCTCTTCTGACGGTGCCCGAGCCGGGGTTCCGCATGATCTGCGAAGAGTTCATGTCGCCCTGGCGGCACGAAGTCTTCGCAGATCATGCGGGAGGAGGCGGCCGGTCAGTAGTCGGCGGGGCGGGGGTGCGGTGGGGTGTGCAGGGTCAGGATCAGGTCGAGGACCAGTGCCGTCCAGCCCGTCTGGTGCGCCGCGCCGAGCCCCGCCCCCGTGTCACCGTGGAAGTACTCGTAGTACACCAGCAGGTCGTGCCACGCCGGGTCGTTCTGGAACAGGGGGACGTCGCCGAAGATCGGGCGGCGGCCGGCGTCGTCGTTGCGGAAGAGGTTCACCAGGCGGCGTGACAGGTCGTCGGCGACCGCGGCGAGCGTGGCCATCTTGCCGCTGCCCGCCGGGTACTCCACCTGCAGGTCGTCGCCGAAGAACTCCGAGAAGCGGCGGACCGCCTCGATGAGGATGTAGTTGACGGGGAACCAGATCGGCCCGCGCCAGTTGGAGTTGCCGCCGAAGAGGCCGCTGGTCGACTCGGCGGGTTCGTAGCCGACGGTGTAGTCCGCCTCGCCGATGTGCACGGTGAACGGCTCGTCCAGGTGCGCCCTCGACAGGGTCCGCAGCCCGTACGGCGACAGGAACTCCTCCTCGTCGAGCATCCGCTGCAGGATGCGGATGAGCTGGTCCGGCCCGACCATCGACAGCAGGCGCAGCTGCTGCCCGCCGCGGCTCTTCTTCGCGCCGACCACGTCGCCGTACTCGGGCTTGTTGGTGAGGAACCAGCGCAGGCGCGCGGCGACGTCCGGCAGGCGGCGCAGCGTGGAGGAGCTGATGATCGTGGTCGCCGTGAGGGGGAGCAGGCCGACGACGGAGCGGACCTTCAGCGGGATGCGCTGGCCGTCGGCGGTGCGCAGCACGTCGTAGAAGAAGGCCTCCTCCTCGTCCCACAGGCCGAACTCGTAGGCGGCGTCGGCGATGTACGCGAAATGCTCCAGGAACTTGGCGGCGATGTCCTCGTAGACGCGGTCGTGCACGGCGAGCGTGAGCGACATGTCCAGCATGTTGAGGGCGTACATCGCCATCCACGCCGTGCCGTCGGACTGCTCCAGACGACCGCCGACCGGCAGCGCCGCCGACCGGTCGAAGGGGCCGACGTTGTCCAGGCCGAGGAAGCCGCCCTCGAAGACGTTGTTGCCCTCGGCGTCCTTGCGGTTGACCCACCAGGTGAAGTTCAGCAGCAGCTTGTGCAGGGTCCGGGCGAGGAAGTCGAAGTCCTTGGAGCCGTCGATCGCGAAGACCCGCAATGCCGCCCACGCGTGCACGGGCGGGTTCACGTCGCCGAACGCCCACTCGTACGCCGGGATCTGCCCGTTGGGATGCATGTACCACTCGCGCAGGAGCAGCAGCAGCTGGTCCTTGGCGAACCCCGGGTCGACGCGGGCGATGGCGACGCAGTGGAACGCGAGGTCCCAGGCGGCGTACCACGGATACTCCCACGGGTCGGGCATCGACAGCACGTCGCAGCTGTTCATGTGCCACCAGTGGCTGTTGCGCCCGTGGCGGCGGCTGTCCGGCGGCGGCTCGGAGACCGGGTCGCCCTCCAGCCAGCGGGCCACGTCGAAGTGGAAGAACTGCTTGCCCCACATGAGCCCGGCGACGCCCTGCCGGACGATCATGACCTCTTCCGGGGTGGCGGTCGGCGGCACCAGGTCGGCGAAGTAGGCGTCCGCCTCGGCCGAGCGGCGCGACATCGTCGTGTCGAAGTCGGTGCGCAGGTCGGCGGGGGCGAGGTCCTTGGCGCCGGGGGCGTTGAGATTCAGGCGGAGCCGGATCTCGTGGGTGCCGCCGGCCGGCACGGAGATCAGGTAGTGCAGCGCGGCCTTGGTGCCGACGAGGTCGGGGTTGACGGTGTCCTTGCCGTGCAGGATGTGGTCGTTGATGCCGTCCTTCGGGTACTCCCGGCCCGGCTTGCCCCAGATGCGGTCGCCGTTGGTGTCGTTGTTGCAGAACAGCGGCCGCGGCGTGCCGTCGCCGGTGAGCGCCAGCCGGCCCAGCAGGCGGTGCTCGGCGAGCAGGCCGTTGTCCTTCGCGCGGATCTCGGGCATGTAGTCGCGGCCGGGCAGCCCCCACGCCCACGTGTTGCGGAACCACAGGGTCGGCAGCAGGTGCAGGGTCGCGGGCTCCGGACCCATGTTCTGGATCGTGATCCGCACGCACATGTCGGTCGGGCCGGCCTTGGCGTAGTCGACCTCGACGGCCCAGTAGCGGTTCTCGTCGAAGACACCGGTGTCGACCAGCTCGTACTCGGGCTCGTCGCGGCCGCGGCGGCAGTTCTCGGCGACCAGGTCGTCGTAGGGGAACGCCTGCTGCGGGTAGTGGTAGCGCCACTTCATCCACGAGTGGGTGGGCGTGGAGTCCAGATACCACCAGTAGTCCTTGACGTCCTCCCCGTGGTTGCCGAGGTCGCCGCCGAGGCCGAACATCCGCTCCTTGAGGATCGGGTCCTTGCCGTTCCACAGGGCGAGGGCGAAGCAGAACGTCTGACGGTCGTCGCAGATGCCCGCCATCCCGTCCTCGTTCCACCGGTACGTGCGGGACCGGGCCTGGTCGTGCGGGAAGTGGTCCCAGGCCGTGCCGTGGGCGCTGTAGTCCTCGCGGACCGTGCCCCAGGCGCGCTCGGACAGGTAGGGCCCCCAGCCCCGCCATGGGCGCTCCCCGCTGTCGGCCTCAGCGAGCCGTCGGCGTTCGGCGTTCCCATCGTCCTCGATCACGAAAGTCATTCTCCGTCGCAGATGTTTCGCTCAAGTTGAGCGCGGTCCTGTAGTCGGCTGATGTCGCTTTTGTCAGTGGTCCAATCTTGCCTTGATCAATAATCTTGTCGCGAGTCGCTCGCGTCCTGCCACTCCTTGCCACCAAGATTGTGCCCATGGTGGTGTTCGGTGCGCAGGTATGCGGTGATTTGTCGGCTGGTGCGGAGCGTGAGTGGCTGGTTCCGGACGGAACCGGAGGCTACGCGATGGGCACCGTCTCCGGTCTGCGAACCCGCAGGTACCACGGTCTCCTCGTCGTCGCCGAGCCCGGGCAACCGGCCCGCCGGCACATGGGCCTGGCAGCCCTCGACCCCGTCCTGACGCTGGAGTCGGGCGTCACTGTGTCGCTCGCCACCCACGAGTGGGACGGCGGCGTGATCAGCCCCGAGGGCCACACCCTCCTGGAGCGTTTCGAGCTCGCCGACGGGCTGCCCCGCTGGCGCTGGCGGCTCGGCGCGGTCGTCCTGGAGCGCAGTCTCGCGATGATCCATGGCCGTCCGCACGTCGGCGTCGTGCACCGGCTGATCAGCGCGCCCGGCCCGGTGACGCTCACGCTCAAGGCCCTCGTCACCTGGCGCGACGCCCACGGCGAGCGCGGCGCCTCGGGCCCGCCGCCGGTCGTGACGTCCACCGGCGACGGCGCCGTCGTCGACCGGGCGTTCCGGCTGCAAGGCCCTTCCTGGCGGCCCGGCGGCCAGTGGTACCGGGGTGCCCACGCCCGCGAGGAAGCGGCCCGCGGGCTGAACGCGACCGAGGACCTCTGGTATGCGGGGGAGTTCAGCGCCGAACTCCGCGCCGGTGAGGCCATGGAGGTCGAGGCGTGGGCCGGTGAGGGTCAGGCGCGCGGCGCCGAGCGGATCGTCGTCCGTGCGCAGGAGCGCAACCGCGCGCTGACGCACGACGCCTCCGACGCGGTGGATGCCGCTCTGGTACTGGCGGCGGACGCGTTCGTCGTCGCCGGCGCGCAGGGCGCCCCCGACGTGGTGGCCGGCTACCCGTGGTTCGGCACCTGGGCCCGCGACACGATGACCAGCTACGAGGGCCTGTTCCTGGCCACCGGGTGGTGCGACGAGGGCCGCGAGCTGCTGCGCGCCTACGCCGCCACGCTGTCCGAGGGGATGCTCGCCAACACCGCCGACACCGGTCAGACGGAGTACAACACCGTCGACGGCACGCTGTGGTTCCTGCACGCGGTCGAGCGGCACGTCACCGCCACCGACGACGAGGACCTCGCCCGGGAGGTCCTGCCCGGCCTGGAGGCGGTCGTCGCCGCGCACGTCGCCGGCACCCGGTACGGGATCGGGGTGGACCCGGCCGACGGTCTCGTCACACAGGGCGCCCCCGGCGTCGCGCTCACCTGGATGGACGCGCGCGTCGACGGGATCCCCGTCACACCCCGGCTCGGTAAGCCGGTCGAGGTGAACGCGCTGTGGATCAACGGCCTCGCCGCCGTCGCGGCGCTCAAGGAGCGGCTGGGCGGCGACGCCGCCGGGCTGCACCGGCTCCGCGAGCGGGCCGCCGTCAGCTTCGGGTCGCGCTACCGGATGCCGCGCGCCGCAAGCGCCGTGCACGATGCGGCACCCCTCTACGACGTGGTCGACGGACCCCACGGCGACGACCCGGCGACCCGCCCCAACCAGCTCCTCGCGTGGAGCCTCCCGTCCGGCCCGCTGCGCGGCACCCCCCTGCCGGAGGCGCTGTCCTGCCTGCTCACGCCGCTCGGGCCGCGCTCGCTCGCACCCGGCGACCCGGCCTTCAGCGGCGCGCACCGCGGGTCGCCCGGCGACCGCGACCGGGCCTACCACCAGGGGACGGTATGGCCCTGGCTGATCGGCCCGTACGTCGACGCGGCACGGCACGGTCCGCGGGAGGATCACCGGGCGTTGCTGGCCGGTATCGAGGCGCATCTGTGGGAGTGGGGGGTGGGTTCGGTCAGCGAGACCGCTGACGGACAGGCGCCGCACCGGGCCACCGGATGCCCGTTCCAGGCCTGGTCCGTCGCGGAGACACTGCGGGTCCGGCGAAATTTCGGTTGACCGTTACACCCTAGAAATGAGATTTGCCTCCCCGGTAATCCTCGCCCGGCAGGATGAGTCTCAAGCCCACCCACCGCGTCACACGTGAGTCCGATTTGCGTGTGTCAGCGTTGGCGCGCGTGGGTACCGGGCGGGCGTTTTTGATCGACGACTCAACTGTGGGGGCGGCCACGTGGACCAGACCATCGGCAATGCGGCGAGACCGATGAGAATCCTGATGCTCTCGTGGGAGTATCCACCCGTCGTCGTGGGCGGGCTGGGCAGGCATGTGCACGCCCTCGCCACCTCGCTGGTGACGGCGGGCCACGAGGTCACCGTCGTCACCCGGCACGCGCCCGGCGCCCCGCTGGAGGAGTATTCCGAAGGCGTCCGCGTCGTCCGCGCGGCGGAGGACCCGCCGCTGTTCCCCCTCGCGACCTCCACCCTGCTGGCGTGGACGATGGCGTTCAACCACACGCTGACCCGCGCCGCCCTGCGCGCCGCGGCCACCGGCGAGTACGACCTCATCCACGCCCACGACTGGCTCGTCACGCACACCGCCGTGACCCTCAAGGAATGCCTCGACCTGCCGCTGGTCGCGACGATCCACGCCACCGAGGCGGGCCGGCACCAGGGCTGGCTGCCCGACGAGATGAACAAGTGCATCCACTCCGTGGAATGGTGGCTCGGGCACGAGGCCTGCCGTGTGGTGGTCTGCTCCGAGTACATGCGCTGGGAGGTCACCCGCCTGCTCGACCTGGCGCCCGCCCGCGTCTCCGTCGTCGCCAACGGCGTGGACTCCAGCGTCTGGAAGGCCCCGTCCCGCGCGGTCAACGCCGCCCGCGCCCGCTTCGCCGGCGAAGGCCCGCTCCTCGGTTACGCCGGCCGCCTGGTCTACGAGAAGGGCGTGCAGGACCTGATCGCCGCCCTGCCGGAGCTGCGCGCCAGGCACAACGGCCTCCGGGTCGTCATCGCCGGTGACGGCCCGCACCGCGCCGAACTGCAGGAGGACGTGCGGCGGCTGCGGCTGCAACGGGCCGTCAGCTTCGCCGGCTTCATGGGTGAGGGCGAGCTGCCAGCGCTCATGGCGGCCACCGACGCCCTCGTCGTGCCGAGCATCTACGAGCCGTTCGGCATGGTGGCCCTCGAGGGCGCCTCCGCGGGTGCGCCCCTCGCCGTCGCCGCGACCGGCGGCCTCGCCGAGATCGTCGAGCCCGGCGAGACCGGCGTCACCTTCCCGGCGAAGAGCCCCGACGCGCTCGCCGCGTCCGTCGGCACCCTGCTGGACGACGAGCCGTTCGCCCGCCGGGTGGCGAAGCGGGCCCGCACGATGGTCGGCCAGAAGTACGGCTGGTCCACCATCGCGGCCAGCACCGCCGACGTGTACCGCACGGCCATCACCGAGGCGCCCGGCTTCGCCGCGAGGCAGGCCGCCGCGGTCCTCGAGCACGGACGGCCGCAGATCGTCGTGCCGGACGGCAACCTTCTGACCATCTGAGTCGCATCTTTGAACGGTCCCGGCAGGAAGTTTGCCGGGGCTGTTCGCATTTGGGGTCTCGCGCCCCGGCCGGAAGGCGATTAGGGTTCCTGGGGTACAGCGACCGGAATCGATCAGGACGGCGATGGGTGAGCGGGACGGCTGACGAGGTCCTCGGCAACAGGTACCGGCTCATCGCACCCGTCGGCACCGGCGGCATGGCGGTCGTGTGGCGGGCCCAGGACCTGGTGCTCGACCGGGACGTGGCCATCAAGCTCCTCGCCGAGGAGCTGGCCAACAAACCCGGCAACCGGGAGCGGATCCGGGCCGAGGCGCAGGTCGTCGCCCGCCTCCAGCACCCCAACATCACCGCCGTGCACGACTACGGCGAGGCCGGTGACCCGCACGCGGGCCGGCACGGCCGCCGCCCGTACGTCGTCATGGAGCTCCTCGAGGGCGAGCTGCTGTCCAACCGGCTGCGTAGCGGGCCGATGTCGTGGCGGCGCGCCACCCAGATCTGCGCCCAGGTCGCCGCCGGCCTCGCCGCCGCGCACGAGCGGCACGTCGTGCACCGCGACATCAAGCCCAGCAACATCATGCTCACCTCCGCCGGCGCGAAGATCCTCGACTTCGGCGTCGCCGGGCTCACCGGCTCGTTCGACCCCGACGACGAGGACGGCACCGTCTTCGGTACACCCGCCTATCTCGCGCCGGAGCGGCTCCTCGGCGGCGGCGTCATCCCCGCGACGGACGTCTACACCGTCGGCCTGCTCGTCTACCGCTGCCTCACCGACCGCCTGCCGTGGCACGCGGACACGCCGACGCAGATGATCGCCAACCACGTCTACGAACCGCCGCACCCGCTGCCGGACATCCCCGGCCTGCCCGAGGGCATCGCCCAGCTCGTCGGGCAGTGCCTCGCCAAGGACCCCGACACGCGGCCGCCGGCGGCGTACGTCGCCCGGACACTCGCCGCCGCCACCGGCATCCACGTCGTCCTCCCCGGGGAGGACGGCTCCTCCACCCAGGAGGTGCACGCCCCGGCGACCCCGCTGCCCCGGCACCGGGAGCCGGTCGAGCCGATGTTCGGGCGGGAGGTGACGATCCCGCGCAGCCGCCGCGCAGCCAAGCGCCGCAGCCGCCGCGCCCTCGCCGGGTCGGTCGTCGCCGTGACCCTCGCCGTCGGCGCCGGCGGGCTCGCCATCTGGAAGCCGTGGGTACCCCGGTACGCCTGCGGCATCGACTACTACAGCCGCCCCGAGCCGGTCGACGGCGTGGACCGGGGATTCGCCGCCAGGATCGTCGTGGCCAACACCGGCAACCGGCCCGTCAACCCGTGGACGCTGCGCTTCCTGCTGCCCGGCGGGCAGGACGTCGTGCAGGTCAACGGCGGCCTGGCCAACTGGGAGCGGGCCGGCGGCGGCGTGCGGATGACCGGCGCCTACGCGATCCCGCCCGGCAAGGCGGTCACCGTCGGGCTGAACGGCGCCAACGGCGTGATGCCGATGCCGACCAGCTTCTCCGTCAACGACGTCGCCTGCGACGTCCGCTGGGCCGAGCTGCGGCGTGGCACCAGCCTCCCGCCGATCACGGACCTGGTCCCCGCGCCGGACACCGGCAAGCGCCCGACGTCCACCACGCCGCCGGAAGGCTTCGACGGCCCGCCGCCCGGCGGGGACCCCAACGGCCCGCCGCCGGGCCCCCCGCCCGGCGGGTTCGACGACCCCGGTGGCGGCGGTGGCCCGCGCCCGACCGGCAGCCGTCCCGCGAACGCTGCGACGGTGACGCCGTCGCGTTACGTTCAGAACCGTGCATGAACGTTTCCCGGGCCCTGTCGGCTTCGTCTTCGGCGGCGGCGGCGTCCTCGGCGCCGTCGAGGTCGGCATGGCCCGCGCCCTGCTGCACGCGGGGATCCGCCCCGACCTCGTCGTCGGCACGTCGATCGGCGCGTTCAACGGCGCGGCCGTCGCCGCCTCCCCGGACGAGCGGGTCGCCGACCGGCTGACCGAGCTGTGGGTGTCGCCGGAGGCCCGCACCGTCTACGGCGACTCCCTGCCCCGGCAGCTCGGCCGCTTCGCCCGCCGCACCCACCTGCACTCCCCGGCGCCGCTGCGCCGGCTGCTGACCCGCGAGCTCGGCGCCGACACCACCTTCGACGACCTGCCGGTGCCGTTCCAGTGCTGCGCCGCCAGCATCGAACGCGCCGCCGAGCACTGGTTCGACAAGGGCCCGCTCGTGGAGGCGGTCCTCGCCAGCTCGGCCGTGCCCGGCATCCTGCCGCCCGTCCGCCTCGGGGACGAGCACTACATCGACGGGGGGATCGTCAACTCCGTCCCCGTCGGCCGCGCCGTCACCCTGGGCGCCAGGACCGTCTTCGTCATGCAGGTCGGCCGCATCGAACGGCCGTTGCGCCCGCCGCGCCGGCCGTGGGAGGTCGCCCAGGTCGCGTTCGAGGTCGCCCGCCGGCACCGCTTCGCCCGGGAGCTGTCCGAGGCGCCGCCTTCCGTGCGGGTCCACGTCCTGCCGACCGGCGGTGGCAGCACCCGCGACGACTCGCCGCTGTCCTACCGCAACATGACCCTCGCCCGTGCCCGCATCGACCGCGCGTATGACGCGTCGAGCCGCTACCTGCAAGACGCCTGCTGATGCCGCCGCGCTGGCTGCGCCGGGTCGTGCTCACCCCCGTCTTCCTCGTGCTCATCGTCGCGGTGCTGCTCACCATGCCGGTCTGGCTGCTGGTCGCGGCACTGTCCGCACCGTTCGGGACCGGACGGCTGCGCGCGCTGCGGGTCACCTGGATGCTCGCCGTCTACCTGCTGCTGGAAGCGGTCGCGCTGGTGGTGCTCTTCGGGCTCTGGGTCGGCAGCGGGTTCGGCTGGAAGCTGCGCGGCCCGCGGATGCAACGGATCCACTACGTGCTCACCGGCAGGTTCGTGCGGGTGTTGTACGGCCAGGCCCGCTGGGCGCTCGGCGTGAAGGTCGCGATGGTCGGCACCGACCCCGACGTGGCCGCGCCGGGCCGGCCCGAGCTCGTCTTCTGCCGGCACGCCGGGCCCGGCGACTCGTTCCTGCTCATCCACGCGCTGGTCAACTGGTTCGACCGCGAGCCGCGCATCGTCCTCAAGCACACCCTGCAGTGGGACCCCGTCATCGACGTCATGCTCAACCGGCTGCCGAACCATTTCCTCACCGCCGGCGGCGACCCGTCGCACGTCGCCCGGCTCGCCACCGGCCTCGACGACAACGACGTCCTCGTCCTCTTCCCGGAGGGCGGCAACTTCACCCCGACCCGCCGCGAACGCGCCATCCAGCGGCTGCGCGACCTCGGCCTGCACGCGATGGCCGAACGCGCCGCCCGCTTCCGGCACGTCCTCGCCCCCCGCCCCGGCGGCACCCTCGCCGCGCTCGACGCCGCGCCGGAGGCCGGGGTCATCTGGGTCGCGCACACCGGCCTCGACAAGCTCCTCACCGCCGGCGACGTGTGGCGCCACCTGCCGCTCGACCTCACGATCACCATGCGCTGGTGGTCCGTGGACGCGCTCGAAGTGCCGGAGGGCCACGAGCAGCGGGTCGACTGGCTGTACGAGTGGTGGGCCCGCATCGACGCGTGGATCGACCAGCACCGCCCCGCTCCGTAACCCTCTTGCGTCGGGCGGGGCCGCGTTCGTGGAGAATGGCCGGATGCGATTCGGGCTTTTGGGTACGGGACACTGGGCTGCGAAGACACAGGCGGTGGCGCTGGCCGCGCACCCTGGGGCCACGCTCGCCGGCGTCTGGGGACGCACCCCGTCGAAGGCCGCCGCCCTCGCCGAGTCGTTCGGCGCCACGGCGTACGACGACGTCGACGCCCTCCTCGACACCGTCGACGCGGTCGCGATCGCGCTCCCACCGGAGATCCAGGCCGGGCTCGCCGCCCGGGCCGCCCGCGCGGGCAAGCACCTCCTGCTCGACAAGCCCCTCGCGCTGACCGTCGAGTCCGCCGCCACGGTCGTCGAGGCGGCGGACGCCACCGGCGTCGCGTCGGTCGTCTTCTTCACCAACCGGTTCGTCCCGGCCGTCGACGCCTTCCTGCGCACCAACGCCGCCCTCGGCGGGTGGTACGCCGCGCACGCGACCATGTACGCCTCGATCTTCCAGCCCGGAAACCCCTATGCGGGCTCGACCTGGCGCAAGGAGCACGGCGGGCTCTGGGACCTCGGCCCGCACGCCCTCTCGGTGGTCCTGCCGCTGCTCGGCCCCGTCGTCGACCTCAGCGCCGCCGACGGCCCCCACGACACCGTGCACCTCCTCCTCAGGCACGACAGCGGCGCCGCGAGCACGCTGTCGCTCACCCTCGACGCCGCCCCCGACGCGACGTCGTTCGGCTTCTCGTACTTCGGCGAGCACGGCGCCCTGACCCTGCCCGCCTGGGGCACCGACACCCCCGTCGAGGCCTTCGGCCACGCGGTGACGGCCCTGATCGCCGCGGCCGCCGGCACCCCCCACCCGTGCGACGTGCGCTACGCGGCCACCATCACCGGCATCCTGACCGCCGCCGACCAGGCCCGCCGCACCCAGATGATCGTGTCCGTCTAGCGGTTTCCGCTCTGCCGTCCGTCACCGGCCTCGTGGCCTTTTGGTCCTTTGGTCCTTTGGTCTTTTGGCTTTGGACCTTTGGGCTTTGTGGCTTTTGTGGCTTTGCGGTCACCGCATTCTCGTCACGGCCGAGCGGATGCGGCGCACATCGCGGATGCGCCGCTCATACGTCGTGGCGAGGGCGACCAGGACGAGGCCCGCCACCGCCAGGGGCGCCCACCTCGGCAGCAGGTCCCAGTACACGGCGATCTCGTGCAACGCGACGACCGTCAGCACCACCGCGCCGACGACGGTCGGAGCCTGCAGCCGGCGCACCGCCCCCACGACGACGACGGCGAGGGCGCCGGCCCCGAGCAGCAGTCGCCGCACCGGCTCGCCCTCGGTCACCAGCACCGACGCCAGGCTCGGCCCGAACGCGGCCAACAGCGCCGGCCCGTACGCCACCCAGCTCCCGAGCGCCTTCGCCCCCACCGGCCGCCTGCGGCTCGCGTACCACCCGATCCCCGCCGCGATCGCCCCCGCCGGCAACGTGTACGCCTCCAGCAGCGCAACCTCGTTCGACGCGAGCACCAGCCAGTACGCGACCAGCTGCGCCGCACCCGCCACCCCGGCGAACGCGACCCTCGGCCCCCCGGCCAGCGCCCGCAACCCGAGGGCGAGCCCCCAGAGGCTGCTGATCCCCGCCATCGCCGCGAGGTCCCCACCGGTCAGCAGGAACGCCACCACCGCCATGGCGTGCGCGACCACCTCCAGCACCAGCCCCTCACCACCCCCGGCGCCGCTTGCCTGCAAGCCGCTTGCCTGCGTGACATTCGCCCACGTCACACCCGGCTGCCCGAAGCTGCCCCGCGCGCTGCTCCCCGGAGCGGAGTCCGCCTGCCCCGCACTCGCTTGCGCGGCACTCGCAAGCCCCGCACCGGTCTGGCCCGCACCGGTCTGGCCCGCACCGGCTTGCGGCGCCCCGGTCTGCGGCGCCCCGGTCTGCGCGGCGCCGGTCGGCGGTGCCCAGGTCCGCGCGGCGCTGATCGGCACGGGGCCTGACCGCACGGCGCTTGCAGCCGTCCGCAGCCGGCGGATGACGACCGACGTGGCGAGGACGACGGCGGCGGCGAGCAGCACCCAGTAGCCCGCCCAGCGCAGTGGCAGTTCCGCCGCACGGGCCGCGGCGAACGCCAGCCAGCCCGCGCTGACCGCACCGACCAGCCATCCGAGCGTCCTGGCCGCAGCGGACCGGCCCGCGACACCGATGACGGCGGCGGTCACGAGCACGGCGGCGAGCGCGGCGAGGCTCACGGGCTTCGTCGCGAGGCAGCCGGCGAACCCGGCCCCCGCGGTGAACCAGCACGTGAACGCCCCCACGTTGACCCGCGTCGCCCGGGCCCCCGGCCTGACCAGTGCCGCCGCGAGTGCGGTCGCGAGCCCACCGGCGAGCGTCACGGCCGGCACCACCGGCCACGGCGCCTCCGCGGCGACACAGCCCAGGACGACGGCGAGGGTCGCGGGCGCCCCGGCGAGCGTCCACACCGCGGTCCGGGTGCGCCGCGCGACGAGCACCGCCAGCACCGCGACGAGCCCGAGCGCCACCGCTGCCGGTCCCGCCCCGAACGCCTGCGCCTCACCGGCCCACCACCGCCCGGTCGGGTCGAGCCCCACCCCGTCGGGCGTGCCCTGCCAGACGGCGCCGAGCCACCGGTACGGCCGCAGCAACGCCTCCACCACCCCCGGCGCGACCGCGATCAGCGTGACCATCGCAGGGATGACGGCGGGCAACGTCGCCGGCACGAACCATGCGGGCAGCGATCCACCTGCGGTAGGACCGCCCTCGGCCGGCGTCCGACGGGCCACGCCCACCGTCGCGAACCACGCCGACAGCACGGCAACGGCCGCGAACACCCCGAACGGCAGCCGCCCACCACCCGCCGCGGACAACCCGACCGCCGCCAGCGTCACACCCAGCCCTCCGAGCACGACGCCGAACACCCCCGCCGCCCCGGACACCCCGCCCGTTCCGGCCCGGCCCCTTGCGGCCCCGCCCGCGCCGGATGCCGTGACGCTCGACCCCATGGCGCCGGGGCCGGTGATGCTCTGCCTCGTTGAATCAGGTGCCACGACGCCGGACGCCCCTGCGACGGAGGGCTGCGCGACGGAGGGCGGTGCAACGGAGGATGTGCGGCGGGCCAGGGTGACGAGCGCCGTTGCGAGCGCCAGCCCGGCCACGGCACCGAACATCGGCGCGGGGACCGACAGCGTGCCGCCGGCCGTGACGAGCCGGACCGCCGCGGCGAACAGCAACGGCAGCCCCGTGAGCCCGAACGTGACGGCGGGGGCCGTGAACCAGGTCCTCGTGCCCCGCACCGCGAAGACGGCACAGACCGCGATCAGCCCGGCCATGGTGAGCAGCGTCGACAGCGGAGTGTCCAGCCCGACGAGCACCGCGTGCGCCGCCACGACCGGCAGGCCCAGCGCCGCCCACCATCCGGCGGGGACACCCGTCCGCGCCGGACCCGTGACACCGGCCCGCGCCGAACCCATGACACCTGGCTGCCGTCCCATAGCACCCGGCAGTCCCGCGGAACCCGGGTGGCCCGCGGCACTCGGCTGTCCGGCGGCGGCTGGGTGGCCCGCGGCGGCTGGGGCGGTGTCGTCCGTGGGGGCGCCGCTCGGGAAGTTCGTTGCAGGTGGTGTGGCGGCGAGTGGCACCTCAGGAGGAGTGCCGGCACGGGCGGACCAGAGCAGGGCGGCGACGGCCAGACCGGCGAGGGCCGCGAAGTCCAGGACCGATACGACCGGCAGGGGAGCGTCGAAGGAGCCCGGCGCGGCGAGCGCGACCAACACGAGCAGCGGCCAAACCACCAGGCGGGACCGGGTCAGGACGAGGAACGCAGCGGCGACGGCGACCAGAGCGGCGGGGACCTGCCAGGAGAACAACCGCTCCAAGCTGGACGCCGGGCCGTGCCACACGGGCAGGGCCTTGTCGACGGCGTTGCCGGCGGCGAGCAGGGAGGCCACGGCGAAGGGCACGGCCGCCACGCCGGCGACGATGAACGCGCCGACGCGGGCGCCCGTGCGGACGCGGTCCGGCAGCACCGTGGCGGCGAGCGCGATGAGCACCGGCACGAAGGCGAACGTGAGGACCTGCCACCCCTGAATGGCCTCCGCGAGGATCCGCACCGCGACGAGCGCGACGATGCAGGTCGCGACCGCCGCGGCGATGTGTGCCGTGACCCGGTGGGCGAGGCCCGCCGCCATGATGACCGCCGCCAGCGCCAGCATCACGGCACCCGCGCCGAGCGCGCCGGCGACGCCGTCCACGGTGGACAGCGCGAGGAGCCCGAGCGGCCCGGCGACCGCGACGGCGATCCCGGCGCCGACCCAGGCGGCCTTCTCCACCGTGCGGGCGAGCAGCACGTCCAGGGCCGCCACCGCGACGAACGTGGCCGTCCATCCCGTCGCCTCGAACGACCGCTCGGCGGCGAGGAGGGGCAGCACCGGCTGGGCCGTGAGGATGGCGGCGAAGCGGGGACCGCGCAAGCCTGTTGCAAGCGAGTACCCACCGGCGATGACGGCGGTCACCGCGCAGACCAGCCCCGTGTAGGTGCTCGGCCGGGTGGTGTCGGCGAGTCCGGCGAGGTTGACGTACCAGGCGGCGTAACCGTCGAGCAGCACGAGCAGCAGCCCCAGCGCCGCGAACGTCTCGGCGGTCGACCGCAGGCCACGCGACAGCGCGAACGGCGGCACGGCCAGGGTGATCAGTGTGACCGTCGCCAGGATCGCGGCCCGTCCCATCACCCCGAAGCTGGCCCAGGCGACCGCCGCGAACACGATCGCCGCGCTGCCGAGCAGCAGACCACCGAGGATGAACAGCAGATTCTGCACCGTGCGGGGACTGGCCTCACCCGAACCCGAACCCGAGCCCGAGCCCCCGGCGGATGCCGGAGCCCAGGCCCCGGCGGAAGCCGGAGTCCAGGCCGCGGTGGGAGCGGAAGCCGGAGCCGCCGCGGGCACAGCCGGCGGTCCGTGGAATACCGGCCCGTTCGGGCCAGGCACGGGCGCGGCCGCCGGGTGGGGAGCGTGCGCTGGGCGTACCGGCACAGGAGCCGCGGATCCGAGCGCGCGCTTCGCGGCCTCCACCGCCTGGCTCACCCGCGCCGCAAGCATGTTGCGCTGTGCGCGCACCGCGTTCAGCCGCTGGACCGCCGCGTCGTACCTGGAGCGGGCCTCGTCGAACTGCGCGCGGGCCGCCTCGACCTCGACGAGCAGCTCGTCGGCGCGCGTGCCCAGCCGCACGACCTCGGCGGCGTCCGGGAACGGGGCGCGACCGCAGCCGGAGCAACCGGCCTCCAGGTCGGCCTGGCCGCCGCAGAACGGGCACGGATACGTCATCATGCCGATCATGATGACGTCGCAAGGTGGTTGCAGGTATCGGTTGCCCTACTCATCCTCGACTGAGTAACAGGATCTTCCTGTCCGGTGAGCGACGCGGCATGCTGGCTGGATGCGGTTGCTCACGGAGGCTGAGTACAAGGCGACGATGGAGCCCGAGCCGGTGCAGATCGGCCCGGACGACGAGCCGCCCTTCGACTTCTGGCCCTACTTCGACGCGATCCCCGAGGAACACCTCGGCGGCCATGATTTCAGTGAGGGCGGCGTCAACTACGCGTGGCAGATGCCCGGTGGCGGGCTGCAGCACGTCCTCGTCAACTGCGAGACCCCGAACGTCTTCCTGGTCCTCGTCCTCGACCTGCGCACCGAGACCGTCCTCGGCCACTACCTGCTGGACATCTACGGCGTGTGACCGCGCCCGGACTACTCGTCCAGGCCCCGCTCGATCGCATACCGCACCAGGTCGACGCGGCTGTGCAGCTGCAGCTTGCCGAGGGTGTTCTGCACGTGGTTCTGCACCGTGCGATGCGACAGCACGAGCCGCTCGGCGATCTCCTTGTACGTGACGCCCTTCGCGACCAGGCGCAGCACCTCGGTCTCCCGCTCGGTCAGCCGGGGCGCGTCCGGGTCCTCGGCCCGGGTCACCGTCGCCAGGCGCCGGAACTCCCCGAGCACCAGCCCCGCCAGCCCAGGAGTGAACACCGGGTCACCCTCAGCGGTCCGGCGCACCGCCGCGAGGAACTCCTCCCTGGCCGCGGACTTCACCAGGTATCCGGTGGCGCCTGCCTTGACCGCGTCGAGCACGTCCTGCTGCTCGCCGCTCGCGGACAGCATCAGGATCCTCACCTCGGGGCACGACGCGAGCAGCCCCTGGATGACCTCGACCCCGGACCGGTCGGGCAGCTGCAGGTCGAGCACGACGACGTCAGGCCGCACCGACCCCGCGATCCGGACCGCCTGCGCTCCTTCGCCGACCGCTGCGACCACCTCGTAGTCCGCCTCGGCCAGATCCCGGGCGACACCTTCGCGCCACATCGGATGGTCATCGACCACCATGACCCGAAGTCGTCCCGCTGCGTCCACACCAGCACCCTATAGGCCCGCTTCCTCACCGGCCGCCCGCGACATTCGCGTGCCGCCGCCGGGCCCGCCGGAGACCATCGCCCCACCCGTGATCCCCGGACCGCTGCTGTACCCCGACAAGAACCTCGACTACCCGGTGGATCGCTGGGGTCAGCGAACCACCGATCCACCGGGTTGTCGCGCTTCGCGCAACGCCCGAGGGTTTGGGAAACCAGCGGTGGTGGTGGCATCACCAAACCTCGACGGCAGGAGCCACGCGCGGACGGGAGGTCACCTCGGGCACGCCACCCGGTTCGCATGGCTGCCGAGGCCGCGCGCGAACGCCCAGGGCGATGAGCCGACCGCCCGAGGCCTACGGCGACCGTGCCGAGCGGCGTGCCGCCGTGCCCCGGAGATGCGTCGAACAGTGGCAGGCCGGCGAGCAAGGCCACTGCGAGGGCCGCTCCGCCGGCCGGGAACCGGCTCCGTCGAGGAGCCCGTCAACGCCGGGCCGCGAGCAGCCACCCGCCGCCGAAGTCGACCGCGGCGCCGGGCGCCGGGACGACCGCGAACAGCACCCCGGACGGCCAGAGGCCAAGGCAGACAGCAGCACGGCAGGGGGCGCGACCAGGAAGTCAGGACAGCCAGGCGACCAGACCCTCGCGGGGGGCGCCGAATGCGTCCGAGACCTCGACCGCGGCGTGGAGGGCCGGCGGAAATGCAGCGGGGGAAGACGGGGAGGGGGCGAAACGTCGCAGCCGGGTCAGCGGGGGACCTGGAGCTCGATCTCGGTGCCGGTGGTGGGGCTGCTGGTGACGGTGGTGGTGCCGCCGAGGTCGCGGATGCGGCCGCGGATCGACTGGGCGACGCCGAGCCGGCCCGCCTGCTCCGCCTCGGTGAGGCGGCCGGCGGGGATGCCGGCGCCGTTGTCGCGGATGGTGATGGCGACGGTGTCGTCGAGCTCCTCGATCAGCAGCCAGGTCTTGGCATCCGGGCCGGCGTGGAGGTGGACGTTGTCGACGGCGGCGGCGACGGCCGCGGCGACCTCGGCGGCGACCGGCGCCGGCAGGAGCACCTCGGTGGCGGGGGCGGCGACACTGACGCCGGCGGTGCTGTGCCGGTCGAGCAGCGGGCGCAGGTCGACGAGTTCGGGCTCGGCGTCGGCGGCGTCGCGACGGGTCAGCAGCCCGGGCGCGCCGGAGAGCTTGGCGATGCGGGCGGAGGAGCCGGCTGGGGTGCGGGAGAGGCTGGCCGGCAGGCGGAACGGGCCGCGGCCCGCGGCCGGCTGGGTGGTGCGGCGGGGGCGGGTCGTGGCCGAGGGCGGGCCGCTGGACGTGACCAGGGTGCGCAGGGTGGCCTCCTGCTCGCCGGCGAGGCGGCCCAGTTCTGCGGCCTCCCCGCCCAGCTCGGCGCCGCGGCGCTGGAGGAGGGCGAGGACCTGCAGGACGGAGTCGTGGATGCCGCGGGCCAGGCGCTCGCGCTCGCGGGTGGCGGCCTCCAACTCGGTCGCGCGCTGGAGGCGGGCCTCGGCGTCGATGGCGAGGCGGGCGATGTGGCCGATGCCGACGCCCGCCAGGAGCATGAGCACAGGGCCGTTGACGGTGGCCTGGGAGAAGCCGTCGCGGACGACCACGTCGGCGGCGCTCATCAGCAGGGCGGCGATCGCGCCGCGACGGCGGCCGCCGGAAATGGCCCAGGCGACGACCGGGCTCGCCACCCACGCCATCGGCAGGGTGGGTGCGCCGACGCCGAGGCCGTCGGGCTGCACGATCCAGCGGGTGGCTAGCAGGCAGCCGGCGGTGACGACGAGGTCGGCGGTGAGCAGCGGCCATCCGCGGCGCTCGGGGCGCGCATAGGCCAGGCTGCTCACCACCGTCCAGGCGGCCATGACGGACAGGACGAGCCAGCCGCCGAGGGGCCAGTGGTAGTGCTGGAAGTTGCCGATCATCAGCACCGCCGCGTAGCCGAGCGCGGCGATGCGGAAGACGAGCAGCGCCCGCCACAACGGTCCCTCGAGGGCCTTCATGGCGTGCTCAGACCCAGCGGACCGGGGGCAGGCCGGCCTCGACGAGGGCGGCGTCGGTCTGGCTGAAGGGCTTCGAGCCCAGGAAGCCGGCCGGGTTCATGGGGCTGGGGTGGCCCGCCTCGACGATCGTGTGCTGCGGGTCGGTGACCAGGACGGCCTTCTTGCGGGCATAGGCGCCCCAGAGGACGAACACGACCCGGCGGGGCATCGCGTTGAGCGCGGCGATCGCGGCGTCGGTGAAGTGCTCCCAGCCCTTGTTGGCATGGGAGGCGGCCTTGCCGGCGCGGACGGTGAGCACCGCGTTGAGCAGCAGGACGCCGTCGCTGGCCCAGCCGGTGAGGTCGCCGTTGGCCGGCGGGGTGACGCCGAGGTCGTCGCGGAGCTCCTTGTAGACGTTGCGCAGCGACGGCGGGATCGACACGCCGGGGCGCACGGAGAAGCTGAGCCCGTGGGCCTGGCCCTCCTTGAAATAGGGGTCCTGGCCGAGGATCAGCACCCGGGCCGCCTCGGGCGAGCAGAGCCGGAACGCGGTGAACAGGTCCGGAAGCGGGGGATAGACCGGGCCGGCCGCATACTCCGCCTCCACGAACGTCTCGAGCTTCTGCACGATCTCGAGATCCAGGTGCGGTTTCATCAGGTCCCGCCAGCCGGCGGGGAGCAGCTCGAGCAAATCCAACGACATGCACCGCACTCTACGAAAGCGGTACGACATTTTGCAGTCGGGCAAAACGCGGGGGTATGTCGGAATTGGCAACATTGCCGCGCTGAACCCGGGAGACTGGAGGGCGTGGCGCACGTGGGACCAGTCGGGCATGGTGGCGAACCGTTGACGGTGCTCTGGGCATGGAGACAAGCCCAGCTGGAGCAGAACGGCCAGGAACGGGCGGCGTCACCGCGGCCCAGGCGGCACCAAGATCAGCCAAAGGACAGTCTTGCACAGGACGGACCGGATGAAGGGCCGAAACCCGGCGATCTGGGCTATCTCGCGCAGTTGCAGCAGCGGCTGCGCGACAGCGTGCGCGACGTGCGGGCGGTCGTGGCGCGGCTCGCCGAGGCGCCGCAGGAGCAGCGCACCGTCCTGCACAGCGCGATCGCGGCCGACCCGGCGGCGGCCGAGCGTGGGTTCGTGTGGCTGCTGGAGCACTTCGACCAGCCGAGCGCCGTCGTGCCGCAGTTCGCTCAGCTGGCACCGGCGCTCGACGCGCTGATCGGGCCACGCAGCCGGCAGCTGGACCTCTTCGGCGAGGCACTGGTCGAGGCCGTGATCGAAACGTCCGGAAAAGGGGAAAAGCCGGAGCGGCGGGACGAAACGGCGGGCGCGTGGCGCGACGGCTGGCGGTTCGTCGTCGGCTGGCTGCGTCAGGGCAAGTCGCTCCAGCCCGACGGGACGCCCTTCTGGACCGCCACCGTCGTCGCCCACGACCAGCGCCGCGACGACGTGGCCGTGCTCCGCCTGGCCACCGACCTGCCGTACCCGGCCCGCGCCGGCCAACGCGCCGTGATCGAGCACCCGATGGTGCCCGGCGCGTGGCGGACCTGCTGGATCTCCGCCCCGCCCACCGGCGACAACCGCCTCGAGCTGCACGTCCAGGCCGGCGCGGGCGACGAGACCGGCGGCGCGCTGGTGCACGGCACCAGGGTCGGCGACGCGCTGCGCCTGCACCGGGCCGAGGGCGAGTTCGTCATCGAGCCGCACGGCCGGGCGATCCTCATCGTCGCCGAGGACGTGCACGTCGCACCGGTGAAGGGGCTGCTGGACGAGCTCGCGGCGCGCGGGGACGAGCGGGTCGTGCACCTGTTCTGGGGCGTGTCCACCCGCGACGACCTGTACGACCTGGAGTCGCTGCGCGAGCACGCGGGCCAGTGCGCCCACGCCACCGTGCACGCGGTCGTGGCGAGGGGCCCGGCGCACCCGTACCTCAGCGGATCCCTGCCGCAGGTCGTCGTCGACTTCGCCGAGTGGACCTCGCACGACGTCTACCTGTGCGGCACCCCCTTCGGCGTCGGCGTGATGCGCAACATGCTGCTGGAGCGGTCGGTGCCGGCGGGCCGGATCCACGCCGTGACCCTGGACCGGCTCACGATCGCCACGACACCATCGTCGCGGTGATCACGGTGTTGCCCGAGTAGGTGCTCGTCGCCCGGTCGAACGTCCCGCCGCACGTGACCAGCCGCAGCTGGGGGCGGACGGCGGGCCCGTACACCAGATCGGCCGGGAACTCGTGCTTCGAGTAGAGCCGCACGCTGTCCACGGCGAACGTGACCGCCGAGCCGTCGCGCCTGGTCACGGTCACCGGATCGCCCGGCTTCAGACGCCCGAGCCGGTAGAACACGGCGGGCCCGCTGCCGGCGGTGTCGACGTGACCGACGATGACCGCGTTGCCGGTTTCGCCCGGTGTCGGTCCGCGTTGGTACCAGCCGACCTTCGACGCCTCCCGCAGCGACGGCGGGACGAGCGTGCCGTCCCGGTCGACGTCGACGTCCTCCACCGGAGCCTCGACGGAGATCGCGTCGATGCGCAGCCCGACCGGCGCCGACGCCGGAGCACGCGCGACGGCCCCGGCGAACCCCGCCGAGCCGCTGGCCTCGACGACGGGCGGCACCGAAGAGGTGCCGTAGCCGGCGCCGATGAGCGAGACACCGGTCACGGCCAGGGTGATCACGCCGACGGCCGTGCCGGCCCGCCAGGTCCCGTTCGACCGCACCAGGAGGTGCCGGGGACGGTGCCCGGGACGGTGCCGGCCGGCAGGACTCACGCCGTCCGGCGGCGCAGCATCATCGCGCCCGCCGCACCGACCAGCAGCAGCCCACCCCCGGCGGCCATCAGCGTGCGGTCGGGTCCCCGCGCCGTCGACCCGCCGCCGGTCGGCACCCCGCCGGTCGGTGAGACGACGAGCTGGACCACCGAGGAACTGCCGTCCGCGCAGTCGATGCTCACGTTGAACGTGCCGGCGCTGGTCGTCCCGGGGATGTCGACGGCCACGGAGAACGTGCCGGGCGACTTGCCCGCCTCCATCGGGATGCGAGCGGGCAGCCCGAGCGCGGTCCCGGCGACGTCCGCGGACTTCACGCCGTCGGCGCAGACCGTGCTGAACGTGACGCGCCCGCCCGGTTTCACGGTCCCGGGGGTGACCGTACCGGCGCCCTCGGCCGACGCGGCGCCGGGAAGGGCGAGCGCGGCCGTCGTGCCGGCGAGCATGGCGCCGGACAGCAGGAGTGTTCGCATGCTCCCATTGGCCGTCGCGGTGGGGTGACCGCTGAACACCCTGGGCGTAGGAATTCGGCTGATAGAGTGGAAAGCTTCCAGAAAGAGTCGCAACGAGTAGGAAATATCGCACGTGAGCGCCCCGCCGTGCGGAAGGGCTCGCGCATCTGAAATCCTGCGCGTCGGCGCCATAAGCGCCGGTCGCGGGCAATGAAGGCCGCAACCAGAAGCCGGACTGCGGGACGAGACGGGAACGACGCGCATGAGTGAGTACAAGATCACATACCCGGACGGCGAACTCGATCTGCCGGCCCGCAAGGCGACCGAGGGGCCCGCCGGTCTCGAGATCGGCAAACTGCTCAAGGACACCGGTCAGGTCACCCTCGACACCGGCTTCGTCAACACCGCCTCGTGCGTATCGTCGATCACCTATATCGACGGCGACGCCGGCATCCTGCGCTACCGCGGGTATCCGATCGAGCAGCTCGCCGAGCGCTCGACCTTCCTGGAGAGCTCCTACCTGCTGATCCACGGCGAGCTGCCGACGCCGGCACAGCTTTCGGACTTCACCAGCCGCATTCAGCACCACACGCTCCTGCACGAGGAGATGCGCCGCTTCTTCGACGGCTTCCCCCGCGACGCGCACCCGATGGCGGTGCTGTCCTCCGCGGTGAGCGCGCTGTCGACGTTCTACCAGGACAGCCTCAACCCGTTCGACCAGGAGCAGGTCGAGATCTCCACGATCCGGCTGATGGCGAAGGTCCCGACCATCGCGTCGTACGCCTACAAGAAGGCGATCGGCCAGCCGATGCTGTACCCGGACAACTCGCTGGGCTACGTCGAGAACTTCCTGCGCATGACGTTCGGCGTCCCGGCGACCCCGTACGAGATCGACCCGGTCGCGGTCAAGGTCCTCGACATGCTCCTGCTGCTGCACGCCGACCACGAGCAGAACTGCTCGACCTCCACCGTCCGCCTCGTCGGCTCCAGCCAGGCCAACCTGTTCGCCTCGGTCTCCGCGGGTGTCAACGCGCTGTTCGGCCCACTGCACGGCGGCGCCAACCAGGCCGTCCTGGAGATGCTCCAGGTGATCCGCGAGGACGGCGGCGACGTCGCCAAGTTCGTCAACCGGGTCAAGGACAAGAAGGACACCAGCACCCGCCTCATGGGCTTCGGGCACCGCGTGTACAAGAACTACGACCCCCGCGCCGCGCTGGTGAAGAAGGCCGCGCAGGAGGTCCTCGGCCGGATGGCGAAGCCCGACCCGCTGCTCGACCTGGCGATGCAGCTCGAGGAGATCGCGCTGTCCGACGAGTACTTCGTCTCCCGGAAGCTGTACCCGAACGTCGACTTCTACACCGGCCTCATCTACAAGGCCATGGGCTTCCCGACCACGATGTTCACCGTCCTCTTCGCCCTCGGCCGGCTGCCGGGCTGGATCGCCCAGTGGCGCGAGATGATCAACGACCCGGAGACGAAGATCGGCCGCCCGCGGCAGGTGTACATCGGTTACGGCGCGCGCGATTACGCGCCGATTGCTGCTCGGTAAAGACCCGCAGCGTCAACCGGTTCTTGCTCGTTTGTACCTTGACGGAGATCGACCCCGGCTGTCTCATACATGAGGTCCATCTGGGGTCGTTGTCCGTTTTGACAGGGGAGACCGGTTTTCATGAGCGCGCCAACGTTGTCGCCGCTACTTACCGCGGCGGTGCAGGACCGGACATCCGGAGCGACCGGAGTGGCCCGGCAGGTCCTCGACGGCCTGGCCGAGTTCGTCCACGACCCGGCGACGCTGCGTGAGGTCGCCGCGCCGTTGCCGGGTCTGCTGCCGGGGTACGCCTCGATGTGGCACATCGCCCGCGCCGCCAACAGCGACGACCCGGGCCCGGCCCTGCGCGCGATCCGCGAACAGCTCGACCGGGACGTCGAGGCCAGCGTCGCCACCGCGACGCGCCTGCTGCACCAGCGCGGCGGCTGGGCCCGCACCGCCCCCAGCAGCGCGCTGGTCAAGGCCGTCGCCGCCCAGCTGCCGGTCGGCACCGTCGACGCGCCCGGCACCGAGGGCCTGCAGCCAGTGACCGGCATCGCCGGCGCCGACGCGATCAGCCCCACCAGCGTGCTCAACATCAAGGGCACCCTGGCGCTCGCACAGAGCATCCCGACGATCGTGGTCACCACGTCGCTGAAGCTGGTGCCGGAGCGGGTCTACGACGGGCTCGGCTCGCCGCTGTTCGAGCGGATCCCGCTGTCCGCCTTCTGGGCCGTCGTCCTCGACGGCGAGCTGCTGACCCCCGCGGAGGTCGGCCGCCGCGCCGCCGCCCTGCGCTGAAAAACCAGCGGCACCACCACGGTGGTGTGCGAATCTGTGCGATCGCGTCGGGTCGGATGTTCCACATTGGACGGTCTGTCGGCGCAGGTGGGCCGAGCCGTTAAGACGGCACGGTTTGGGGCTGTGCAGTGGCTCACGTTGGGAGTACATTGCGTTGCATCCCAAGGACGCCGGGGCCGCCGCTTCCCCCGTGGCGGCGGCCCCGGTCTTGAGCCGGCGGGCCTGACGCGTTTCGATATGCGCGCCCGCGGAGACCACATCGACATGGTGACCACCGCTCGTCCGCGCGCCACCGCTCCCGCTCACGCCGCCGGGCCGCCCCCACGCACCGTGTGGCTCATCGGCGGGATGATCCTCCTCGCGGTCCTGATCCTCGCGGCGGTCACCATCGCCGTCTGGCGGGTCCGGCACGCGTCCGTCGACCGCGCCTCGCACACCGTCACCGCGGCCGTGTCCGGTCGTGACGCGGCGACGCTGGACCTGCTCAGCGGCGTCACCGCGGTCACCGTCACCGCCGCGGACCTCGGCGACATCCTCTACCGGGTCAGCACCCCCGGCGACGGCCGGATGGTCCCCAGCGTCACCGACCTCGACGACCGGGTCGGCGTCCAGCTCAGCGACACGGGCAACGGCACCCCGGACCGGGGCGCGGTCTCCGTCGAGCTCAACCGCGACGTGCGCTGGACCGTCCGCTTCACCGCCGGCGCCACGAGCAACACCGCCGACCTGCGCGGGTTGCGCGAGATCGGCGGCGTCGAATACGTCGGCGGGGTCTCCAGCATCGAACTGAGCCTGCCCGCAGCGAAGGGCACCGTCCCCGTCCGGATGAACGGCGGCGCCGGCACCTTCCGCGTCCACCTGCCGCAGGGCCGGCCCGTGAAGGTCGTCGCCGGTGGTGGCGCCGGCAGCGTCACCCTCGACGGCACCCGCCACGACGGGGTCGGCGGCGGTGCCGTGTTCCAGAGCGGCGACGTCGCCGCGAAGGACCGGTTCGAGATCGACAACGCCGCCGGCGTCTCCAGCGTTGTGGTGGACCGGTACTAGGACGACGGAAGGATCATCCCGGCGCCCGACACCGGCGCGTCGACGGGAAGATCCGGCAGGCCGAACAGCTCTGTCAGCCCGGTCACCTGCAGCAGCCGGTGCACGAACGGTGAGGGGCTGCGGACCTCCATCCGGCCCCCGACGTCACGGGTCTTGTTGTTGATCGAGACCAGGGTGCCGATGCCGATCGAGTCCATGAACGGGACCCGCCGCAGGTCGACGGTGAGCACCGCCGGCCGCTGGACGTCGATCGTGTCGAGCACCACCGACCGCAGCGCGCCGACCGTCGCGGCTTCCAAGGGGCCTAACACTTCCACCACAAGTGCATCTCCGGAGCGGTGTGTCCGGACCATCGCGTCGCCCATTCATGTCGCGTACCCAGTCAGCGCTGACGGAAACCCCGCCACCACGGACACCGGACACTCACGGGTTGGCGGAGATGAGCAACGGCAGGACACACGCATACGCCGCCAGCAGGACGCAAGCCTCCGGGCGGGTGATCCTGCTGCCCCGCCACAGCAGCAGCCAGGCCAGGACCGCGGCGGCCACCATCGCGGTCACCGCGGCGAAGCCGAACGGCGCGATCGTGGAGCTGCCGGCGGCCAGACCGACGACCGCGCCACCGATCAGGCTGTTGAAGATGTTGCTGCCCAGCAGGTTGCCGACCATGAGATCGCCCTCGCCGCGCCGCTGCGCCTGCACCGACGTCATCAGCTCCGGCAGCGACGTGCCGAACGCGACCAGCGTGAAGCCGATCACCTGGTCACTGACGCCCCACCGGTGCGCGAGCGTGACCGCGTTGGCGACCACGAGCTGCGCCCCGCCGAGGGTCGCGGCGAGCCCCACGAGGGCCCGCAGCGCCTCCACCCACCACCTGCGGGTCCGGGCCGAGACGAACGCCGCCACGTCGTCCGGCAGCGGATCCCCGTCCTGTACCCGCGAAAGCCGCACGAGCAGAGCAAGCGTCAGGACGCTGAGCACCGCGAGGAGCAACCCGGCCACGAACTTCAGCCCGACGAGCGCGAACGCGCCGAACACCGCGACCGCGGCGGCCATCAGCGGCGCCTCCCGCACCGGCACCGACGAGCGCACCACCACCGGCGACACGACCGCGACGACGCCCAGGACCAGGGTCACGTTGAGGATGTTGGAGCCGACGAGGTTGCCCAGCGCCAGGCCCGCGTTGTCGCGGACCGCGGCGGTGCCGGACACCACGAACTCGGGGGCGCTGGTGCCCAGGCCGATCACGACGACGCCGACGATCACCGGTGCGACCCGCAGCAGTGTCGCCAGGCGGCTCGCGCCCACCACCACCTGATCGGCGCCCATGGTCAGCAGCGCCAGCCCGAGCAGGCCGAGCCCGACCACGAGCAACGTCGACATCACTCTCCAATGTCCGGGGCCTGGATCGACACGGGACCGACACAGTACCGTCCCGTGTCGATCCCGGGCCCGTAACCGGTTCCGGCGCGACGAGCGCGCGCAGGACGGCGGAATCAGGCCCCGCACGGGTGGCGCAAACCCGCTGCGGGCCTTATCGTTTTCAACGAGACCGGCGTCTTCCCCCGTGGATGCCGGTCTCACCATTTCTCCGGCCCGCGCATCGACTCACGTGCGGGTGTTGCCCCGCCACCGCACCACCAGCGTCGCCAGGACCGCCGCGACGACCGACGCCGCCAAGACCGCTGCCGCCGCCGCGTCCGAGCCGTGGCCGGGCACCGACAGGCGCGCGATCAGCAGGCTCACCGTGTAGCCGACCCCGCCGAGCATGGCCACCGGCAGCACGTCACCCCAGCGGACCCGTGGCGGCAGCGTGCCGAGCCCGATCCGCACCGCCAGCCACGCGCCGAGCATGATGCCGGCCGGTTTGCCGAGCAGCAGCCCGGCCGCGGCGCCCCGCGCGAGCGGGTCACCGAAGGCGTCGGCGGCCGCGGCGAGGGGGATGCCGGCGGCCGCGAGCGCGAAGATCGGCACGATCGCGCCGGCGGACACCGGGTGCAGCCGATGCAGCAGCCGGTCGCAGGGCGACTCCCCGGCGCCGTCAGGTGTACGGACCGGCGTCAGCAGCCCGAGCAGGATGCCCGTCACGGTGGCGTGCACCCCGCCGGCGTGCACGCACACCCAGGCGGCGACGGCGATCGGCACGACCAGCCACGCCGGCGTCCACCGCATGCGCTGCAGCAGTCCGTACAGCAGACACAGCGCCAGACCGGCGGCCAGCCACCACACGCGGACGTCGTGCGCGAACAACACGCCGACGAGCGCGATCGCGCCGAGGTCGTCGATCACGGCGAGGGACAGCAGCAGCACGCGCACCCCGGACGGCAGCGTCGAGCCCGCCAGGGCCAGGACCCCGAGCGCGAACGCGATGTCCGTGGCGACCGGGATCGCCCACGCGCCGCCGTGCACGGCCTCGCCGCCGGACACGACGATCGAGACGGCCGCGGGCACCACCATGCCGCCGAGCGCCGCCGCGACCGGCAGCGCCGCGGCCCGCCACCCGGCGAGCTCGCCGACCGTCAGCTCGCGCTTGACCTCCAGGCCCGCGACGAAGAAGAAGATCGTCAGCAGCCCGTCGGTGACCCAGGAGGCGAGCGGCAGGTCCAGGTGCAGCGCGTCCAGCACCGCCGGCGACGGTGGGCGCAGGGACCAGAACTGCTCATAGGTGCCACCCGGCAGGTTGGCCCACAGCAGGGCGAACGCGGTCGCCACCATGAGCAGCCGGCCGCCGGTCGTCTCCAGACGGAGGAACTCCAGCAGCATGTCGATGCGGCGTGCGGTGCCACGGGCCATCGGAAAACCTCCAGCGGGCAGACTCTTCCTGTCCTGCCGACCAGACTTCCCGGCGCACCTAGCGGCGAATGCTACTCCATCGGAGCCGCCCTCCCCGTCGTCCAGCTTCACTCTACTGTGGACTGTCGTTGGGGGTGCAGGCGCGGCGTCGACGCGCGGGGACTGTGCCCGTGCTGCCGCTCCACATCGGGGCGCCCATGGGGCCGCCTCCGATCCAGCGTAACCCGCTGCTGATCCCGGCGTGGTCGTCGAGCTGCAACGCGCCGGCGCCGCACGCCGGTCGCTTTGCTCAGGTTCCCCCTCGGACGGTCGATTGGGCCGTCGGAGAAGGGGAGCGTGGCAGTGAGCGACGACTTGGGTGACATCGTTCAGGAGTTTCTCGTGGAGTCGCACGAGAACCTGGATCAGCTCGATCGGGACCTGGTGGCGTTGGAGGCCGCGCCGG
>NZ_JBEXDG010000043.1:0-95043 GCF_040605635.1 Dactylosporangium sp. NPDC005555 | reverse complement strand
CTGCTGGCCGTTGCCGGTGCCCCAGACGTCCAGGCAGCGTCCGGACTGCACGCCGGTGATGGTGCCGTTGCTGTTGACGTTCCACTGCTGGTTGGACTGTCCGTTGCAGCTGTAGATCTGCACCGCGGCGCCGTTGCCGGAGCCGGCGGCGTCCAGGCACACGTTGCCGTAGACGGTCAGCTGCCGGCTCGACGTGGCGGTCCACTGCTGGTTGCTCTGCCCGTGGCAGTCGTACAGCTGGACCCGCGTGCCGTTGTTCTGCGAGGCGTTCGGCACGTCGACGCACCGGCCGGACTGTGCGCCGACGATCCGCTTCGCGCCGCCCGGCGGGGTCGACGGCGATGTGGACGTCGTGCCGCTCGCGGTCGGTGACGTGGTCGGGCCGGCGCCGTTGAGGACGTTGAGCACCGAGTTGTAGGCGGACTTCTTGTTGCCGCCGCCGTCGAACAGCAGCGGGCTCTCGTTGGACCGCCACGAGTCGCTGTCCCGCACGCCCCACACGGTGATGCCGATGCAGCGGGGCACGTTGATGCACGCCTGGGTCAGCCCGGCGTACTGGCTGGTCGCGGAGTTCGTGACGTCGACCTCGGTCAGCGCGACGTCCACGCCCAGGGCCGCGAAGCTCGACAGCGTGGTCTGGAAGTTGCCCGGCAGTGAGCTGCCGCCGGTGAAGTGCGTCTGCAGGCCCACGCAGTCGATCGGCACGCCGCGGGACTTGAAGTCCTGGATCATGCGGTAGACGCCCTGGGTCTTGCCGTACGACCAGTTCTCGATGTTGTAGTCGTTGTAGCACAGCTTCACGGACGGGTCGGCGTTGCGCGCCGCGCGGAACGCGGCCTCGATCCAGTCGTTGCCGGTGGCCTGCAGGTTGGACTGCCGGCGGCTGCCGTCCTCGTTGAAGGCCTCGTTGACCACGTCCCAGGCCGCGAGCTTGCCCTTGTAGTGGCCCATCACGCCGTTGATGTGGTCGATCATCGCCTGCCGCAGGGTGCTGCCGCTGATCCCGCCCCACCAGCTCGGCTGCTGGGAGTGCCAGGCCAGGGTGTGGCCGCGCACCTTCAGGCCGCGCTGGGTGGCCCAGTTGTAGATCTGGTCGCCCGCGCTGAAGTTGAACTGGCCCCGCGAGGGCTCGGTCGCGTCGGGCTTCATCTCGTTCTCGGCGGTGATCATGTTGAACTCGCGTCCGGCGATCGTCGAGTACGTCGAATCACCGAGCCTGCTGGCGGCGACCGCGGTGCCGAAGTACCGGCCCGACTGCGCCGCCGCCGCGCCCAGGGTGCTCGCGGCCGCATTGGCGGCGGGGATCATCATCACCGCACCCGTCGACGCTACCGCGGCGACGACGGCGGCGATCGCCACCCGGACCCGGAGCGTTCGTCTCCGTGGGGTGTCGGCGGCGTGAAGAGGTCTGGCTGCCACTGTGGACTCCTTGTCGGTTCTGTCCGGGACGCCGACCATCGCACGCACGGCAGGCCGTAGCCGCCGCGCGCAAAGGGGTGTCGGTGATGTCGCACGACCCGGACCGGTGAACGGTGGGCTTCAATGCATCGCCATGCTCACACGGCAATTTCGAGGGGACAATACTTTCCGAAACTCTTTCGGAGCGGGGTGGCGAAATCCGGGCTCACGGGCAAAGCCGGGTCCGCCGCGTCCGGTGGCGATTTGTGCGTTTTACAGGATTTTTTCCCGTAAATCGGCCACGACCTGGGGGGCCCAGCTCTGAAACTTTCGGGAACTCAGCGCCGGATGTTGCGCCTCGGATCGGGTTTCACCCGGCGGATTCGCCGGGATGCAGGTCGGCCGGGCGGTACGCGACTTGAGGTGACATCGCCGCGTAACACTTTTTGGCGAGCAGTTCCCTGCTCATTGTGTTCGCGGAGAGTTGTGTGCCGAATGCCCCGCCGCGCAGGGCTCAGCGGTGCTTTCGCGGACGATCAGGGTCGGTGTCACGCTCGGCACCGGCTCCGACGGGCTGAGCCGGTCGCGCGGGTCGGTCTCGATGAGCCGCACCAGGGCGGCGATGCACCGCCTGCCGACCTCGTCGAAGTCCTGCCGGATCGTGGTGAGCGGCGGGCAGAGGTACATCGCCTCGGGGATGTCGTCGAACCCCACGATGCTGACGTCGTCCGGCACACGGATGCCCCGCTCGTGGAAGGCGCGGATCATGCCTAGCGCCATCTGGTCGTTGCCGGCGAACACCGCGGTGGTGTTGCCTTGTGCGGCGAGCTGCAGCCCGGCAGCGTATCCGGACCGGGCGCTCCAGTCGCCGGCGATGACCGCGGGCGCGTGCAGGCCCGCGTCTGCGAGCGCCGTGCGCCAGCCTTCGATGCGGCCCCGTGTCTCCAGCCAGTCCGGTGGCCCTGACACGTGCCACACCTTGCGATGGCCGAGCTGGATGAGGTGCTCCACGGCCTTCCGCGCACCGGCGACCTGGTCGACGAAGATCGTCGGCACCGCGCCACCGATCTCGGCCTCCACGGCGACGGCGGCGACGCTCGACGGCAGCCGGTGCAACGCGCGCGCGACGGCTCCGTGCGGCGCGATCACCACCACGCCGGCGACGGACTGATCCGTGAGGGATTCGAGGGCCGAGAGCACGCCGTCGTGGTCGATCCGCTCCAGCGTCGAGATGCTGACGCCGTAGCCCTCGACACCGGCGGCTCGTTCGATGCCGAGCAACGTCGCCGCGGGACCGTACAGGATCGTCTCCAGGGTGACCACTCCGATGAGGCGGGAGCGGCGGTTCGCCAGGCCGCGCGCCATGGCGTTCGGGCGATAGTTCAACTGCCGCATCGCGTCGAGCACCCGCTCGCGCGTGGATTCGCTGACCTCCGGGCGGTTGTTGAGCACCCGTGACACCGTCTGATGCGAGACTCCCGCAAGCCGCGCGACGTCATTCATCACCGCTGCGCGACCGTAATTCATGAAGCGCCCCCTTCGTTGGCGCTCATGTTAGCGATGCCACGACTGACTTCATATATTGCCGAGATGATTTCTGAATGCTAGGGACCCGGCGCGCACGCGGGCCTTCTCGGCTCGTTTCGTGCGAAGGGTCAGGGATCTGTGGACTTTGGACCGGGACTCCTCATAACAGTTTTCCGCACCTGCCTTCTCTTGCTTTCAGTAGTTGCCCGCATCGATGGATGGCGCTATGTTAGCGCTCACATCGCAAACTCTCCGCCATTGGGTTTGCGTGGGCGTCGGCGTCGCCTTGTCGAGAGGAGCCGTGCAGCGCCGCCGCCGGCTCCCCTGCCGCGGATCGTCCCCGTCCGAGCGTCGCCCGACCGGTCCGCTCGGCGGCGGTCACGCAGCCACACCCCGGACACCGTCAGGAAGAAGGTCAACCGTGGCCCTACGGCCACGAAGTCGACGCATCCGTAGCGCACTGCTGGCTGTTGCCGCCGCGTGCGCACTTGTCGCCGGCGTCCTCGTCGGCAGCGGCACCTCGCAGGCGGCGACCACCCAGCCGTGCGACATCTACGCCGCGGGCGGCACGCCGTGCGTCGCGGCGCACAGCACCACCCGGGCCCTGTTGGGCGCGTACAACGGACCGCTCTACCAGGTCCGCCGATCCTCGGACAGCACCACCCGGGACATCGGCCTGCTCAGCGCGGGCGGCTACGCCGACGCCGCCGCTCAGGACACGTTCTGCGCCAACACCAGCTGTGTCATCACGATCATCTACGACCAGTCCGGCCGCAACAACCGGCTCACCCAGGCGCCGCCCGGTGGGTTCCAGGGCCCGGCCCCCGGCGGCTACGACAACCTCGCCGACGCCAAAGCGGCGCCGATCACCATCGCCGGACACAAGGCCTACGGCGTTTTCGTGGCACCCGGCACCGGCTACCGCAACAACACCACCAACGGCATCGCCAAGGGTGACCAGCCGGAAGGCATGTACGCCATCTTCGACGGCACCCACTACAACGGCGGCTGCTGCTTCGACTACGGCAACGCCGAGACCAACAGCCGCGACAACGGCAACGGCACCATGGAAGCGATCTACTTCGGCAACAACAAGGTCTGGGGCACCGGCGCGGGCAACGGCCCATGGGTCATGGCCGACCTCGAGAACGGACTGTTCTCCGGCGTGAACCCCGGCAACAACGCCGGCAACCCCAGCGTCAGTCACCGGTTCCTCACCGCCGTCCTCAAGGGCGAGCCCAACCACTGGGCCATCCGGGCCGGCAACGCCCAGTCCGGCGGCCTTTCGACGTACTACGACGGGAAGCGTCCCAACGCCTCCGGCTACAACCCGATGAAGAAGGAAGGCGCCATCATCCTCGGCATCGGCGGTGACAACAGCCACGGCGCCGCCGGCACCTTCTACGAGGGCGTGATGACGTCGGGCTACCCGTCCAACGCCACCGAGGACGCCGTCCAGGCCAACATCAACGCCGCCGGGTACGGCGCGTCGGGCAACCCCGACCCGGGCTCACTGACACCGGGCTCAGCCATCTCGCTGCGCGCCACCACCGCCTGCTGCACGACCCGGTACATCAGCCACACCGGCAGCACCGTGGCCACCTCGGTGATCACCGCCGCCAGCTCGGCCACCGACAAGGGCAACGCCTCCTGGACCGTGCGGGCCGGGCTGGCGAACAGCTCCTGCGTCTCCTTCGAATCCCGCAACGCCGCCGGCAGCTACCTACGGCACCAGAACTACCAGCTGTACCTGAACGCCAACGACGGCAGCTCGTTGTTCGCCTCCGACGCGACGTTCTGCCCGCAGGCCGGGCGGAACGGCCAGGGCAACTCGTTCGCCTCGGCCAACTTCGCCAGCCGGTACATCCGCCACTACAGCAACAACGTCTACATCGCCAGCAACGGCGGCTCGAATACCTTCGACGCCACCGCAGCATGGTCCGACGACGTCAGCTGGGTGGTCAGCACCTCTTGGGCGTAATTGCCCTGCGACACCGGCATCAAGGTTGAGCGGTCGCCCCGCGGGTGCGTGGGGCGACTGTCCCTGTCGATCGGACCAGGGGCAGAAGTTGCAGTGATGGTGAGACGTCGATTCCCGTTCCGTGTCGCAGCAATCGTGGCACTCGTCGTCCTGGCGGCCGTCGTCACGGCCGTGAGTGGCGGCCCGCGCGGCACCACAGCACCCGCCTATGGGCTCGAGCATCCGGTGGTGTTGCGAAGGATCGACGAGGCTCACCGCGAGGAACCGGCGGCCGGCGGTCTGGTCGTGTCGATCGGGATCTTGACCAGGAGGGTTGTGCCGCTGCCGGCCGGGCTCACGATCTCCAGGTGGCCGCCGACGGTCTCGATGCGGTCCTGGAGCCCGATCAGTCCGGACCCCCGGCCGGTGCTGGCACCTCCGATGCCGTCGTCCTTGATCGAGAGTCGGAGGATCGCATCCCTCGCCGCGGCATCGACATGCACCACGGTCGCCTGGGCGTGTTTGGTTGCGTTCGTCAGCGCTTCGGACACCACGTAGTACGCCGCCACCTCGATTCGCTCGGGCAACCGTCGGTCGATGTCCAGGGCGAGCTCGACAGGAAGCGCACAGCGGCGGGCGAGGCTTCTGAGCGCCGGGCCGAGTCCGCCCTTGGACAGCATCGCCGGATGGATGCCCCGTGAGATTTCCCGGAGATCCTCGCAGACGCTGGTCAGACCGGTCGCGATTTGTGTCAGTCCCTCGTGCGTCGTGTCACATCCGGTTGGCAGTGTGGCCTGCAACATGCGTGCCTGGAGGCCAAGCGAAATGAGATGTTGCTGCGCGCCGTCGTGCAGGTCGCGTTCGAGCCGCCGACGGGCTTCGTCGGTGGCGGCGACGATGCGGGCACGGGAGGCAGTGAGCTGCGCACGGCTGTCGGCGTTGGCGATGGCGGTCGCAACCAACTCGGTGAAGTCGGCCAGCCGTGCTCTCACCGCAGCCGGTATCGGTGTGGACCTCGTAGTTGAAACGACGGCTGCGCCCCAGAGCCGACCTTCGACCACGACCGGCACGCCGACCCCCGAACGTATGCCTAGTTCTCGCAGGACCGCGGCGGTGGAGCCTTCGGCGTTGTCGTAGTTCGCCCCGGCCGAGCGGCCGGTGCGCCTGATCATCCCGGAAAGGCAGTCGTCCTCAAGCCGGAGGCACGTCCCGGCCGGCATCTCGACCATGCCGGGCTCGTTGCGGCCCGAAACGAGGGTGCCCGTGTAGTCCGGCTCGTAGCGGATGAGCCCCGTGCTGTACGGGCCGAGGAGCTGGCACAGTTCGGTGGTCACCGCGTTGAACACCTCGGCCGGTGAGGCTCCGTGCGCGACCAGGGTCGCCACCCGCCGCAACGAGGCCTGTTCCGTTACCAGTCCGGTAGCCTCTTCGCGGGCCGCTCTCAGCGAGTCGGTGATCTCCTTACGTTCACGTGCCGCGCCCAGCAGCGACTCCAGGGATGGCACCACCCGCTGCCGCAAACGCTCCCGGGTCCGGTCGGGGACGTCAGCAGGGATCAGCAGCGTGCCCAGGTGCGTCACGCCGTCCCACAAGGGGAATGCGGTCCACTGCTCGTCCCCGGGAACCGCCTGGAGGTTGATTGCCGCAGACTGCAGCTCGAACGCTTCCGCGAGCCGCTGCGACGCAGGGCCAAGCGTCGAACGCAGATCGTCGGCGCGCAACATGCGGTGCGCCAGTTCGGCGGCGAGGTCTGCCTCCTGACGGCGCTCAGACGCCTCGGCTGCGCGGGATCGGGCCAGGTTTGCGACGAAGGTGGTGAACAGCCCAGCTGCGATGAACGCCGCTACCGTCTGCAGGTCATGGCGGGTGGTGAGGTTCAGCGACCAGAAGGGGGTGACATAGAAATAGTTAAATGCAATGGCACTGGCCACCGACGTCAACACGCCGAGCCAGGCGCCCCACACGCTCGAGACCACCAGAACGCCGCACAGATAGGCCACACTTCGGGCGTCGTCTCCAGAGCCTCCCCTGAAGGGAAGCAGCGCGACCGTCTGCACCGCAATGAGAACCATTGCGGTGATCAGCCCGACCTCGAACGGCGGCCGCTTCTGCGACAGCAACAGCGCCATCAGGCGCGCCGACATCAGCGACCGCCCTCCACGCCTTACGTCAACACGGGGCGGCTGCATCTGGCTCAATACCGCCCACATCGACCCGTGACGGCACCCCGACGTACTTTGCGTCGTCCCTTAACGATAGCCCGAACCAGCGACCTGCTCCGTGACGAACAGGCGGCGCCCATGAGTGATCAGCTGAGGCGCCAGCTGGCCGGAACGCAGCGTTGGCCGCACAACTGCCGCGATCGAGGCCCAGTGTCAGCAGGGGCTGCGGCGCTGCCGACGGCCGAGACAATCGCACGATGGCCCGCACGACAGCGGCGCAGACCGGCAGGCCGCGACGACGGATGCACCACCGCGGCGCGGTCCTGGTATTCCTCTTAGCGGACATTGAAACAGTCGGCGGCGTTCATGCCTTGTCGATTGGGATCTTGACCAGCAGTGCTGTGCCGTGTCCGACGGGGCTCAGGACTTCCATGTGGCCGCCGAGGACCTCGATGCGGTCCTGCAGGCCGATCAGCCCGGATTCCTCGCCGGGGCAGGCTCCGCCGATACCGTCGTCCTGTATCGAGAGCCGGAAGACCGCATCCTCCGCCTCGGCGTCAACGTGCACCACAGTTGCTCGGGCATGCTTGGCGGCGTTGGAGAGCGCTTCGGACACGACATAGTACGCGGCCACCTCGGCAAGTTCGGGCAGCCGCCGGTCGATGTTCAGATGGAGTTCCACCGGGATCGCGCTGCGGCGGGCGAGTGACTTGATCGAGGGGCCGAGCCCGCCCTTGGACATGATCGCCGGATGGATTCCCCGCGAGACCTCCTGCACGCACGCGAATACGCCGTTCAGGCGCTGCGTCGTCCGTGACAGCTGCTCTTTGTACCTGTTCAGCTCGGGCGGCATTGATGCCTCGAGCATGCCCAGATCGAGCCCGACCGAGGCGAGACCTTGCAGCGCTCCATCGTGCAGCTCTCGTTCGAGCTGTCGTCGAGCGTGGTCGGCGGCGGTGACGATGCGGGCGCGAGAGGCGGCGATCCGCGCACGACCCCAGGCGTTGGCGATCGCGGTCGCGATGAGGTCGGTGAAGTCGGCCAGGCGCGCCTCGGTGGCGGGCGGTATGGGCTCGGCCGTGAACGACACCACAGCGAGTACGCCCCAGAGACGGCCCTGAGCCATAACGGGAATGCCCACCGCTGAGCGCATACCCAGCCCGCGCGCGGGCGCCGCGGCCAGGCCCGTGGCATTCTCATGGCTGTTGATCCGGGTCGGACGCCTGGTGCGGAATACCGTCCCGACGAGATCGTCCACCTCGAGCGGTACGGACGTCGGGCCGTTCGGCTCACTGAGACCTGCAAGGCGGGTGACGGTGCAGTCCGGCTCGTAGCGCATCAGTGCTGTGCGGACCGGCCCGAGGGTCCGGCAGAGCTCTGCCGTTATCGCGTCGAACACGTCGGTTGGTGAGGCCTCACGTGCGACCAGTGTGGCCACGCGCCGCAACGCGGCTTGTTCTTCCATGAGCACGGTGGACCTTTCGCGGCTCGCTTTCAGCGAGGCGGTGATCGCCTCGCGGTCAAGTGCAGTGCACAACAGCGTCTCCAGCGACGGCACCACCCGTTGCTGCAGGCGCTCGCGGGTCTGTTCGGGGAGGTCGGCCGGAACCAGCAGGGTGCCCAGGCGCGTCGTACCGTCACACAGCGGGAACGCGGCCCGCCGCTCGTCCCCGGGAACCGCATCGAGCTCGATTGCCGCGAACTGCAGCTCGAGCACGTGCGCGAGCTGCTGTGCCGTCGGGCCGAGCGCCGCGCGCAGGTCGTCTGCGCACAACATGCGTTTGGCCAGCTCGGCGGTGAGGTCGGCTTCCTGGCGGTGTTGCGACGCCTCGGCGGCTCGGGAGCGGACCACGTCGGCAAGGCGGCTGGCCACCAGCCCAGTGGCGATGAACACCACGAGGGTCTGCAGGTCCCGACGTGCGGTGAAATCGAACGCCCAGAAGGGCGGGACGTGGAAATAGTTCAAGGCGATGGCGCTGGCCACCGCTGTCACGATGCCGGGCCCGGCCCCCCACACCATCGAGACGACCAGGATGCCGCAGAGGTAGATCACGGCTGGGGCGCCCGCTGGAGAGTCTCCCCTGAGGGGAAACAGCACGATGGTCTCCGCCGCGACAAACGCCACGGCGACCACCAGCCCGAGCCAAAGCGGCGGCGGCTTCGGCCTCAGCAGCAACGAAACTCGGTTTGCGCGCACCGGCTACCGTCCTTGACCTTGCGTCAACACGCGACGCCTGCGCTCACCCATCACCCCGGGAAGCCACCGTGAATCGCCAGGCGTGCTGACGCGCCCTCACGCAAGGGTATTTTACCGCAAAAACAACGGTTTGATCCCGCTGGGCGGGCAGTCCCGCTATGCCGGCGTGCCCGTCGCCCCCGAGCTCACCGGCCTGCTCGGCCGCCGCGTGGTGTCTGCCGGCGTCATCAGGCGTGTCAGCGCTGCGCCAGCCGCCTCGGCCAGTGACTGGAGTCGGGCCAGTTCCTCATCGGTGACATGGTGTGGCTGGATCCAGTAGGCGCCGATCGCCCCGAGCGGATCGTCGACGCGCATCGGGACGATGACGAGGCTCTTCACGAACGTCGGCCGGTACGCCTCCTGCGGGACCCGCTCGTCGACCTGGATGTCCGGCACGATGGCCGGCTGACGATTGAGGATCGCCCACCCGCTGATGCACTGCTGCACAGGAAATCGCTGGCCCTTCCACAGCGGGCTCACCGTGTCCTCATCAGCGTAGAAACAATACCCGTCGTCCAGCAGCACCACGGTGGACCCGTGAGCGTTGGCCAAACGCCTGGCGGTGCCACGGATGATCTGTTGACACTGCTCCAGGTCCTGTACCAGGGCCAGGTCGCTAACAGCGGTGTACAGCAGCTCGGATGCGCCCCTCATTGAATATCCGTCCCATCACAATGTGCACACCTAGTGGGACGACCCTGCGTACGACACGCGTCCCTTCCGAGGAGCTCGTCTGACCTCACCATTCGGTTCAAACGTCCGACGTTCCGACGTCGCTGACAACGTTCGGTGACCGTGTGGAGCCGGCGGCCTCCACAGCGCATCAGGTGAACCGGGTGGCCGGGTCGGGCCGTCTCGAGTTCCATGGATACGGCCAGGTTGTCCCGCCCTTCGCGAGATGTTCTCATCCTTTCCGGATGGTCTTTACCGGGTCCTCCGCTGCGAGTGAGGCGCTGCCGTCCCGAGGGCGCCTCTACGGACGGTACGGCCGGAAGAACTCACGCAGTTCCTCCGCGTACACCTGTGGCTGCTCCAGCGGGGCGAAGTGTCCACCGCTCGCGTGCTCGGTCACCCGCACGGTGTGGGCGACCCGGTCGAGCCAGGCCCGGGGTGGACGCACCAGGTCAGCGGGGAACAACGAGAAGCCGGACGGCACCTCCACGCGGCGGGCGTGCTGTTGCGGCGGGATGGCGCCGTTGGCGCGGTACATCCGCATCGCTGAGCCGATGGTGCCGGTGAGCCAATAGATGGTGAGGTTGGTGAGGATTTCGTCGCGGGTGAAGGCGCGTTCGACGTCGGTGCCCTGTGACCATCCGGCGTCCTCGGGGGCGTCCGGCCATCGCGTTGCCCTGAGCCGCGCGCGAAGGTCTTCGAGGTCGGCGGGCGCAGTGTTCGTGGTGAACGGCGCGATCATGATCGGTACGCTACGGGATGATCGGACCGCCACGGACAAATCCACAGCAGGCCACAGGAATCGTGAGGCACCGGTGTGGCCGTCGTCCTGCGCTATGTGGCTGGCATACCCGCCCGGCGGCAGCCGAGCTACCAGGGGATGGGGCCTTCGTCATTGAAGAAGGCGCCGGTCGGGCCGTCGTCGGGCAGCGTCGCCAGCCGGATCGGGGTGGCGGCCGCCTCCTGGGCGGGACGGCCGTAGAAGCCGGTGAAGTCGGTCGCCACCAGGCCTGGGCAGGCGGCGTTGATGAGGATGCCGGTGCCGGCGAACTGCCGCGCGTAGTGCACGGTGACGGCGTTGAGGTAGGACTTCGTCGGCGAATATGCCGCCATGATCGGGCCGACTTCGACGGCGGGGTCCGACTGCCAGGTCATCGACCCCACGCTGCTGGAGATGTTGACGATGCGCGGCGACGCCGAGCGCCGCAGCAGCGGGAGCATCGCGTTGGTCACCCTGATCACGCCGTACACGTTGGTGTCCACGACCTCGCGGACGACGTCGAGGTCGAGCGTCGTCGGGTCCTGCACCCATCCCGGGCCCGTCGGCCCCGAGATGCCGGCGTTGTTGACCAGGACGTCCAGCTGTCCGCTCCGCCGTTCGATCAGGTCCGCGGCCTCGGTGACGCTGCGCTCGCCGGTGACATCGAGCGGCACCGCGTACGCGTCGATCCCGGCGGCGTGCAGCAGCTTCACCGCGGCCTCGCCACGGGCGTCGTCACGTGACCCGACTGCGATGCGGTAGCCGCGTGCGCCCAGTCCCGCCGCGATCTCGAATCCGAGCCCCTTGTTCGCGCCGGTCACCAGCGCCGTCTTCGTGTCATTCATGACGCCCAGCCTGGCGCGGTCACCGGTGGTGTCGTTACACCGTTTGAGTACGCTGTGATACCCGGCCGGTATCAGCGACGTATCGTCGAACCCGTGGACCCGCTAGAGCTCCGCGAGCTCAGGTATTTCGTGACCGTCGCCGAGGAACTGCACTTCAGCCGGGCGGCGGAGCGGCTCGGTATGGCCCAGCCGCCGCTGTCCAGGGCGATCCAGCAGCTCGAACGTCGCCTGGGCGTGACCCTGCTCGACCGTGACCGTCGCGGCGTCGCGCTCACCCGCGCGGGCCAGGTCCTCTTCGACGAGGCGCAGGTGATCATCGCCGCCACTGCGGCGGCGGCCCGCCGCACCCAGCGCGCCGCGTCCCCCACCTCCCGGCTGACCCTCGCCACGAAGGCCAGCACGAACCACGAACTGCTGCGCGGACTCCTCGACGCGAACGCCGCCGAACCCGGCGCGGCGGAGATCGAGGTGCTGCTGTGCGGCATGGGGGAGCAGGCGCGGATGCTGCGCGACGGTCGCGCCGACGTGGCCCTCATGCAGCGGCCCTTCGACGTCCTGGCCGGGTTCGACACCGAAGACCTGCTGACCGAACAGCAGGTCGCGATCCTGCCCTCCGGGCACCCGCTCGCCGGGCGGACGTCGCTGACGACGGCCGACGTCAGCGACCTGCCGGACCTGCCGATCGCTCGCTGGCCCCGCCATGACGGCACCTACGAGCCCGGACCGGGCCCGGAGATCCACGATCTGGCGCAACTGGCGCAGCTGATCGCCCTCGGCCGCACAACGGCGGTGCTGTGCGCCTCCTCGAGGTCCTGGCTGTGGAATGCGCACACCGCCGTCACCCTGATCGACGCACCACACGTCACCACCGTGCTCGCGTGGCCCTCGCACAGCCGCTCCAAGGCCGTCGCCGGACTCGCCCGCATGGCAAGCCGGCTGGGACGATCCGCCGCAGCGCCGCCCTTGAGGCCATGATCACTGCTGCGTGACGACGACCGCCCCATCACGGTCACGCAGACCGCCCGCCCGCTGCGAGCGGGCAGCCCGGTCATCGCGCACGGCGGCCGGCGACGTTCCGCAACGCACGCGTGGCCCGGCGCGGAGGCCGCTGCCGGCTGCGGTGCCAGGCCGTGGCACCGATGATCGCCGCAGCGAGGACGAGCACCCCCACGCCGGCGCCGGCCCAGCGACCTGGCCGCTGCTGCACCGATTCCCGCACTTGCGATACCTGTTGCCGGCCGTTTCGTGCCGCGGTCGCGGCATACCGCACCGCCTCGCCCGCCCGGGTCTTCACGTCGCTCTGCCCGGTGAATGGCCGCGCTGCTCCGTCGAGATCCTCGCGCGTGGCAGCGAACCGGGCGTGCAGTTCATCGACCCGGCTGTCCGTTGTCGTCATCGACTTACCTCCCCGCACCACGGTGGTGCATGCCCTATGGTTACAGGGCGTGACGCCATCGAGCCGCACTTTCCGGCGTTCTCGACCTGAACTTCAGCACCTCGCCGGCGGACATACCCATCGCCGTCGCGACCGTGGGGAGTTTGCTGAGGCCGGGGATGCCGAGATGGAGGATGAGCCGGTGGTAGGCCGTCAGCGGGCCGGTGTTCGCCGGCCGCCGTTACAGCAGTCCGAGTTCATGGCCCTTGCGTATGGCGTCGCGGCGGCGGCGGACATCGAGTTTGCGGTAGATGGCCGTCAGGTGGGATTTGACGGTGTTGCCGGACAGATAGAGTTCGGCGGCGATTTCGGTAACGGTCATGAACCCGGGGAGCAGTCGGAGGACCGCGAGTTCTGCGGGCGTCAGGGCAGTCGGTGTGAGCTGCCGCAGGCCTGCCGCGTTCGGTGGTGGTGCGGAAACCGGAGCAGTGGCGGGGACGGCTGCGGAAGGTTGATGCAGATGGCGGGTCAGGAACGGGTGCCGGAGATGCTCGGGAGCGGCGAGAGCGGTCGCCTGCTGGATCAGCTGGCCGGCGGTGGTGTGTGTGCCGGCACGTGCCGCGTGACCGGCCAGCACGAGCAGCGCCTCGACCTGGTGATACAGGGGTAGCGCGGGGGCGTGCAGCAACGGGCGCAGGAGATCCTCGACGCGGTCTGGGAGGGGGCGGGCCGCCCGCAGTTTCGCCGTGGTGATGGCGGCGGCGGCCGGGTTGAGGGCCGCGACATGCTCGTTGTCGGTGGCCCAGCGCCGCTCCGCGTCGGCGGTGTGCCCGATCGCGAGCAGCAGGTCGATGCGCAACGTCCGGGCGGCGTACCGCGGCACGAGCAGGGTGTCGGCGTCGTCGGCGATGAGCTGCTCCACGCCGGCGAGGGCGGCGTCATCCTGGTGCCGCTGATGCAGCACCAGGGCATGGTGCAGCCGTTCGGCGGCCAGCAGCGCTGGGTCGGACTGCCACAGCTCGACGGCGAGGGTGTCGAGGTGGCGGGTGGCTACGTCGAGGTGACCTTGCTGGACCGCGGTTCCAGCGAGGATCAGCAACGCCCAGCCCTCGTCGTGCGAGCCGGTGATGCCGTGCCGGCGGACGTGGGCACGGGCGGCGGTCGCGTGGCCGGCCGCCTGGCGGAGCCGTCCGTCGAGGTAGTCGATGACGGCGTGGTAGCGCAGCGCGGCGCCGCCGGCAGGGTCGGCGCCGGCGGCAGCGAGGTAGTGCGTCAGCGACGCCTGGGCTGCCGTGGAGTCGCCGCGTTCCAGCGCCTGCTGGAGTCGGCAGAGGTAGCTGCCGACGTTGATGTCCGGGTCTGTGGCGGGGAGCGGCCGCGGCGGTGAGGTGGCGAATCGGCGATCGGGTGAGGCTTGGCCACGGGATCGGTTGATGTGCAGATCGAAGGCCGCGGCGAGATCGGCGTCGCGGCGCAGTCCGGACCAGGGCTGCGATATCGCCGCTGTGACGATGGCCCGGCCGTGCTCGGCCCGGATCGCTGTCTCGTGCGTCCGGCTTATCGCGATGGCGAGGTCGCGGTCGCGGCCGGCCAGGGCGTGCCGCAGGGCCTCGGCCGGCTGGTCGTGGGTGCGGTACCAGGCGGCGGCGGTCCGGTGCAGATCCCGTGCCCGGATCGGATCGTCGCGGGTCAGTGTGGCGTACAGGCTGCTGCGCCACAGACGGCGGTACTGGAACCAGCCCGATTCGGCGTGCACCGGGACGGCGAACATCGCCTCGCGGGCAAGGCCGACGAGGACCGCGTCGATGTCGTCGCGGCCGGTCAGCGCTTCGAAGAGTTCCGGGTTCACCGACTCGACGACGCTGCCGTCACGGACCGCTTCGCGCCAGTGCCCCGGGAAGCTGCGCAGGACATCGTTGTGCAGGTACTCCTCGAGGTTCGCGCCGGTGCGCAGCAGCCGGTCGATCACCGGCTCGGGGTCGTACGGGTGGTCGGCGAGCTCGTCGGTGGCGAGCGCGAGACCGACGGCCCAGCCGCCGGTGATCGCATACAGCCGCCGGCTGACAGCGGACGATACGGACAGGCCGCGGCGGGCGCACAGTTCGGCGGTCTCAAGATCGGTGAACACCAGGTGCGTGACGTCGAGGACCGCGCGGACCGCGGGCATGCCAGGCTGCGTCTCGGCTGGGCCGCACCGGCCGACGAGGATGATCCGCAGCAGTCCGGGGTCTGCGGTGAGGCCGTGGATCTGTTGGCTGAAGGTGGTGTCGGTGACGGTCTCGGTGCCGTCCAGCACTACGATCGCCGGCGCCGAATCGGCAGGGCCTTGAACGGCGCGCAGTGTCGAGCGGAGCTCGTCGACGGTGGCCGCGCCGACGGGCCACCAGGGCGCGGGCAGCTGGCTCGCGCGCCACCACCGTTGCTGGTCGCAGCGGGCGAGGTCGATGTAGACGATGCTGCGCTCCGCAGCGGTCGCCGTGATCCAGTCCAGTATCACGGTGGTCTTGCCGGATCCGGCAGGAGCGTAGACTGTCCCCACTGGTTGATTGCCGACGGCGAACTCGTTGAGGATATTCTGCAGCCGCACCCGCGGCAGTAGTCCTGGCGGCGGGAGCGGGGCCGCATCACCGCTCGTCAGCCGCGCCGGCACCGCGAACCAACCGGGCAGTTCCGGCCGCAGGCCCCGGCGTCGCACGGCAGGACAACCGCGTGGACCGGCCGGGCTCGCAACGACATATCGATATCCACCCCACGGTTGACCATGCGGCCGCGGTAACAGCAGTTACAGAAGCCTCGACATCAGTGCATCGACGATGCCCGACATCGCCACGGGTGTCCACTCTGTTGCAGACTGTGAGCACTCAGTGTGGACCACCCACGAACGTTGCGCTACACGACGGTGCTCACCGGTTGTTACACCTTCCGGATGTCGGGTATGCCCCCTCATACTCCCGACGACGGCGAGGTTGAACGGCGGGAAGGAAGGACCACAATGACTGAGCGGTGGTCCCTTCCGCCAACGATCGACTCGGTCCGGTCGGCCGCCAGAGTCCGAGACCGCGACCGGCTCCAGGCCGTCGTGGCGACCGGTCTGAGCAGTGCGCCGCACCGCCGGTTCGACATGATCGCCGAGCAGGTCCGTGCCAAGCTCCGCGCGCCGGTCGCGCTGGTGGTGCTCGTCGAGGCGGATCGTCAGCTCTTCCCTGGCGCGGCCGGTCTCCCCGAGCAGTGGCAACGCAGCCGCCAGACACCGCTGACGCACTCGTTCTGCCAGTACGTCGTCGGCACCAACGACCGTCTGGTCGTGCGCGACGCCCGCTGCCACCCGCTGCTGCACACCAACGACGCAATCCGCGACCTGGGTGTCGTCGCCTACGCCGGTGCCCCGCTCACCTCCAGCGACGGGCAGGTCCTGGGCGCACTGTGCGTCATCGACGACCAGCCCAGAGACTGGACCTCGGCGGAGCTCGCCGATCTCGATGCACTGGCCACCGACTGCAGCGCGGCCCTGCACGCGCTCACCCATGCCGCGTCGACGCACCGCCCAGCACCACTGCCGAACGAGCATCTCGACATCCACGGCTGCGGCAGCGACACCGGGCAGGACGTCGAGGCACGCGACGGGCTGTGGTCAACCGCGGGCCTGCCCAGCGGCCTGGTCTTCGACGGCCGGCCGCCGCTACGGACCACGGCCACCTTCCTGGTCAGCTCCGCCCGGCTGCACGGCGAGCCCGTCGCCGTCGGCATCCGCCTCGTCGACACCACCGCGGCACGCCGCAGCCTGCGCCACCACATCGACGTGGCCAGGGCGTTCGATCGTCACCGGCCGCCCGTCGTCGTCGGTGCGTATCGCTGGAGCGACGACGACCGCGTCCTCATCCTCACCCGCGCCATCGGAGACCCCCTCCACGACGGGCCGGACACCGTCGGTGACCTCGACGTCGAGCAGGTCCGCCGGATCATCCACACCGCCGCGCTGCTGTCCACCTGGCGACCGCCCGGTGATGCGATGCAACTCTGGCACGTCGACTACGAGCGCAGCATCACCGCCCACCACCGCGCCGGGCACCTCACCGACGACGACGCCCGCCACACCCTCGCCCTACTGGAACGATGCGGCGACATCCGCACCTTCGCCCACGGCAACCTCGTGCCACACAACATCCAGCAGCTGCCCTCCGGCCGGCTCGGCCTGCTCGACTTCGGCGCCGCCGGCATGTACCTCACTGGCCTCGACCTCGCCACCCTGTACCTCACCAACGCCCACAACCTCGAAGCACGACGCGAACTCCGCCACCGCGTCACCGACACCGACATCCTGGAACCCTTCACCGTCAACCTGATGCTCGCCACCGCACGAATGGCCTCCCATCACCACCCAACCGCCCCCAGCCCAGTCCTCGCCCACCGCCGCAACGCCCTCATCCGCGGCCGCCGCACCGCCCGGAAGCTGCTCACCACGCTCACCGGCGCATGAGAGCCTCCCAGCGTGCGGCGCCTTCGAGCCGGTGAGCCTGGCCCAGTGCGTCGTCCGTGTGGCCCTGGTTCACGTGCGGTCAAGGACGGGAAAGACGGTTTCGCGGAGCACGATGTCGATCGCGGCGGCCGCCGGGATGGCGATCAGCGCGCCGAGCAGGCCGAAGGCCGCACCACCGACGAGGACGGCGACGATGGTAGCGGTCGCGGGGACGTCGACAGCGCGTCCGATGACGCGGGGGACGATGAGGTAGTCCTCCAGCAGCCGGTACAGGAGGTAGAAGGCGGCTGTGGCGATCGCCACCGGCAGTGACACGGTCAGGGCGATCAACGACACGATGACCCCGGCGATGCTCGAGCCGACGACCGGGACCAGGTCGAGGATGGCCACCATCAGCCCGAGGACGATCGGGTAGGGCACACCGAAGACGAACAGCCAGACGCAGGTGCCGAACCCGGCGATCACGCTGGTGAACAGGTTCCCCAGCACATACCGGCCCACCTTGGCGCCGATCTCGTCCCCGATCAGGATGACCCGGGGGCGCCGTGACGCCGGAGTGAGCCGGTAGATCAGCCGCCGGATGCGGGGCAGGTCGGCCAGGAGGTACACGGCCAGGACCAGCACCGTGACCGTCGAAGCGGTCGCGCTCAGCACCAGCTCACCGGCGCCGAGCAGTCCCGAGGTCAGCGCGCCGTGAGAGGCGCTGATCGCAGTGCTCACTTGACGCTCGATGTGGAACTGGGCATCGAGCCGGCCCAACGCGGTGCTGTGGTCATGAATCTGCCTGACATACGTCGGCACCTGCCGGCTGAACGCCTCGATCTGGCTCACCAACGGCGGTATCGCGACCGCGAGGAACCCGCCGATCCCGCCCAGGACGGCGAACGCCACGATCACCACCGCCCCGGCCCGCGGCATCCCGGTGCGCAGCAGCCGATGGACCAGCGGCTCGAACCCGATCGCCAGGAACAACGCCAGCCCGATCAGCACCAGCACCGGACTGGCGGCGAGCAGGAACTGCACCAACGCGTAGGTCACCGCGACCCCGGCGGCCCCGAGCAGGCCCATCATGAACGGTGATCGGCGGCTGACCGGCCGGCCGGGCGTGCCCAGGACCTGACGGTCGCTGACCAGCGTTTCCGCCTCCGCGTGCGCATCAGCGACCACCTCGTCGGCCTCGGCCTCCGTGCCGGTGCCCATGGCCTCGGGCGGCAACGGATCACGAACGCTCCGGTCACGGTCCTCCACCGCGGAACACTCCTGTCCGAACAACGTACAACCACACGTCCGGCCTGCTCGACCTGCGTGGTCCGGCACAGATCGGCTCGGCCGGTTCGCCGCCCGAGCCCGTTCGCAGCTCGGCTGCTCGCAGACGCCGGTGGACGGGGTGCTTCTCAGCTACCCCCAGCCGGCACCGCCAACCGTCACCACCCAGGTCCACGCCGTCTTTCATGTGGCGCTGGGCAGCGCATGGCCGCCCTGCACCGGCGTGTGCCGGCGTGTGCCGGGCCACCTCAGCGGCTGCCGGTCGTCGAGGTGGCGGTTGTCCCTCCGGCTGGTAGGCGGGCGCGGGCTGTGGTGGTCGCGGTCTACGACGGTGGGGGAGGTGGCCGGTTTCCGGGGTTGAAGAGTTGGTCGGCTGCTTCGCCGGTCATGGGGTGGGCGAGGTAGTCGCCGCGGGCGGTGTCGCAGCCGAGGTCGTTGAGGGCTTCGAGCTGGTCGCGTCTGTGGACGTCGGTGGCGGTGACGGTACGAGCGAGGTCGTGGAACATTTCGATGAGCCAGGCGAGCGTGGTCGTGCTCGACATGTACGTCGGTAGGTAGACGTCGATGCCGTTGAGGAGGCGCGGGTCGAGCACGACGGTGCTGATCGGGGATTCAGCGAGGTGGGCTGGGCCGCCGGTGTTGTTGACGGCGATGTGGATGCCGGTGCGGGCCAGTCCGTCGAGGATGAAGGCGATGCCGTCGCTGGGGTCGCGCAGGGCGTCCTGCGCGACGGCGAGTTGCAGCCGGCTCGGAGGCAGGCCGCTGGTGTCGAGTGCCGCGGTGACGGTGGTGACGATGTTCGGGTCGCGGAGGTGGGTGGTGGGGCAGTCGATGCTGAGCATCGGTGGTTGCGGGGTGGACTGCCACGTCGCGGCTCGGGCGCAGGCCGCGTGCAGGAGGTGGGTGCTGAGCGGGATCAGGATGCCGATGCGTTCGGCGAGGCCGAGGAATTCGTCGGCGGGCACGGACCCGATGGTGGGGTGGTTCCAGCGTGGCAGTGCGTGTATGCCGGTGATGGTGTTGTCGCGCAGGCGGATGATCGGCTGGTAGGCGAGGGTGACTTCGCCGCCCCTTATGGCATCTGGCAGGGCATGGGTGAGCTGGTGGCGGCGGATGTCGAGCGCTTCGCGGGCCGGCTCGAACAGGGCCCAGGATGTCGCGGGGTTGTCGTGCCGGGCCCAGGTCAACGCCATCGCTGCCGCGCGGATCAGGTCTCCTGAGCTGTTCTCGCCGGCGGTGCGCTCGACGATGCCGGCCTTCGCGGTGATCGCAAGGGTGTGTCCGCGGATCAGTAGTGGGTGCCGGAGCAGCCGCAGTGCCGCGTCGGCGGCTTTCACGGCGTCGTCCGGTCCGGTGGTGTCCTCGGCGACGAGGACGAAGGTGTCGCCGCCGAGATGGGCGAGGTAGTAGTCGCGGTCGGTGGCCAGGCCCCGGAGTTGTCGTGCCGAGTCCTGGAGGAGCTGGTCCGCGGTGGCGGTGCCGTAGGTGTCGTTGATCGCGCTGAACCGTTGGAGGTTGACCAGGCACAAGCCGATGCGCGTGGCCGGTTTCCTGGCGATGACGGTGTCGAGGTAGGTGGCGAGCGCCGACCGGTTCGGCAGGCCGGTCAGTGGGTCGTGCAGCAACGCGCGCCGGACCTGGTGCTGCAACTGTTGCTGGTGGGTGCGCCAGGCCTCGCGTTCGTCCCGGTTGATGCCCTCGACCGCTTTGCGGACATGGTCGCGCAGCGTGGTGGTGAATCCGAGCGCGAACTGTTCGATCAGCTCGGTGAGCCGGGCCTCGGGTGTCTGTCCGGTGATCCGGAGGTCGGTCAGGAGCCGCTGGCGCAGGACGCGCATGCTCGCTGCCACGACCTGCGGATCGGACATGGCGTTACGGACAAGGTCTCCACCGACCCGGAAGCCGACCTGCGGATCGGCCGTAGGGCTGATCAATGCGGTGAGCACCTGCCGGGTCAAGGCCCGGAGCACCTCGATGCGTCGTGCCCGGCCGCCGGACACGAAGGTCGTCCTGGGAAGACCGCGCTCCCAAGCCTCCGCGAACGCGGCAACCCGATCGTCGGCTGCCGGCGAGGCGAGCTCTGGTCCGGATCCCGGCGGCAGGTCGGCCCAAGCGCTGGGCTGGGGCTCCGTCACAGGTCGCGGTGCTCGCGGCGTGACCTCCGGCGAGGACTGCGGCCGGATCGGCATCGCGACGACGCAGCGCGCTGATGCCTGGCCACGGCCCGTGCTACGCCGGTGCCTGCGATATCCATGGTCGACTGCGGCAAAAGTGTGCCCTTCCATTCCGCGGCGGATCGGCAGTCGGCGAGGGCCTCCGTCTCGCATTCTCGACCCCGGCGGCCATCGCGCACCAGACCCGTCCGCCGAACGGGTGAGCGGGAGGGCAGCCGCCGCACGTCAGACGGTGACGGCCCTGCGGGCCACGCCACCGACCGCCGAACGCTGCGGAGCATCTTCGGCGTCCTCGGGATCCGGATGCCAGTCACTGATCGGCACCAGGCCGGGATCCAGCATCTGCCACCCGGCGAACAGGTCAGCCACCTGGGACGGGGTGCGCACGTGCAGGGATGTCGGGGTGCGCTGGTACAGCCGTCGCACGTTCTCCTGTCCCGCCGCGTCGACGGCCGGCACCGCGTGTGAAAACGCGATGCAGCTACCGGTCACGGTGGCGTCGGCGAACTGCCGCAGGACATCGGCCGGGTTGTCGGTGTCACCGATGAAATGCAGTACCGCCACCATCAGCACCCCGACCGGTTCGGAGAGGTCGAGCAGGTCTGCCACCTCGGGGTGGGTGAGGATGTCCTGCGGCCGGCGCAGATCGCCCTGGATCGCGGTGGCATACCGGTTGCCGGTCAGGATCCGCCGGCTGTGCGCGACGGCGATCGGGTCGATGTCGACATAGACGACTCTCGCGTCCGCGGCGGCGTGCTGCGCCACCTCGTGGACGTTGCCCAGCGTCGGGATCCCCGAGCCGATGTCCAGGAACTGCCGGATCCCGGTGCCGGCCAGCCGCCGCACCGTCCGGCCCAGGAAGGCGCGGTTGTCGTGCGCGAGCTGGGTGACACCGGGCCAGGCGCGTTCGGCGTCCTCGGCGAACCTGCGGTCGACCTCGAAATTGTGGAACCCGCCGAGCGCGTAGTCGTAGACCCGCGCCGCGTTCGGTGTGGTGATGTCAACCCCGTCAGGCACCCACTCCGGCAACACCACTGAACCCCTCTCCGGCCACCGTCAAGCCACCAGCCTGGCACAACCGTACGAGATCGGCGGTCCGCCGGGAACGGGCCAGCGCTGCTCGTCAAGATTCCGGTCGACGGTACATGAGGAGCGCCCGCACGACGGTGAGGCCCGTGCGGCCGATGTCCACCGGGGTGATGTCGGCGAACCAGGCGTCCCGGTGCTGTTCGCGCAACCACCGCTCGACGGCCGGGAGCAGGGCGCCGGTGTCGAGCACCGGCTGCGGCCAGCCGTCGCCGGCGAGCTGCCGCGGGCCGAGCAGTGACAACAACGCCTGTGTCGCGGCCGCCGCGAGGTCGTCACCCCACCCCACGGCCGGCGTCGACCGTGGGGCCCGCGCCACCACGACGGGGATCGCCGCGTCGGCCGGCACCGACAGCCGGACGGGCAACCCGGCCCGCGCGGCGGTGCGCACCAGGATTTCCAGGGTGTCCGGCCGGCTCGCGCCCGCGTACAGCGCCACCGGCTCGACGGGACGGCCGGGCCCGGTTCGTGCCGCGTCGTCCGCGAGGACGTGGCACAGCCCGGCGGTGACCGCATCCGCGAGGCCGGCGCCGACCCCGACTCCTGCCCTGGACGGGCCCTCGGGCGCGGTGTTCCGGCTACCGGTGAACGGCGTCCGGGCGGGTGTCCACCGCAGTGGCCGGTCGGGCAGGACCGCTTCGGCGTAGCGGGCCACCGCCGCCCGGACGGCGGCGTCCCGGGCCGCGTCCACTGTGGACGGGTCGTAGGCGACGACCGTCTGTGCGGGGTGTGCCAGGCGGACGGCACCGACCCGCAGCGGCAGTTGCGCCGCCGCGTCGTCGGTGAACCCGGCCAGGACCCCGACGTGCGGCGCGACGAGATCCGCCGCTGTCGCGTCGTCGGTGAACCCGGCCAGGCCACCGGGATGGTCGCAGCCGGGGTGCGGCAGCAGCCGCTCCCGGTGGGTCTCGCAGGTGGCGAGGTCGAGGACCAGGACCGCCGGGGAGGGCCGGTGCGGCCGGCCGGCCCTGACGGTCGCCAGGACCTCGGCGCCGAGCAGCGTCCCCGCGATCGCGGCACGCGCGACGTCCGGCGCGGCCGGGGCCGCGGCGCCGGGGTCACGGTTCGCGAGCAGCCGCCGCCGCGTACAGGCCGGACAGGGGCCGGCATCGGCACCGGCGGCGGGGCCGATGACCACGACGCCGTCGCCGACGAAGGCCGGGATCGTCACCTCGCCGGGGTCCTCGTGAGGACCCCCGATCGGCTCGACCGTGACGACCGCTGTGTACCCGTGGCCGGCGGTCTGCCCCGATACGAACCTGAGCGTGGCCGGGCAGCCCGTCGCAGCTTCGGCTTCGAGAGCGGCGCGGTCGCTGCCGGGCAGGTCTGCCGCGATGTCGATCGCCGGCATCCCCGAGCGCAGCAACGTCCGAGCGGCCGCGGCCACGATGGGCGCCGCCGCGGGCCACCGGCTCCTCAGCAGGACCCGGCTGCGGCCCGGGTCCTCGGGCGGCGAGGCCCGGTCGTCCTGTGCCGCGTCGCGGGCGCAGTCGTGGCGCAGCAGCAGGGCGACGAGCTGCACCAGCGTGCGCTGCTCCTCGGCCGGAAGCCCGGCGCAGAGCCCACGGATCCGCGGTGCCCTGCCCGCACCCCTGCTCTGCCGGATCGATGCCTGGCACGCGGACCGGGCCGCCCGCCTCGGCGCGGAAGCCGACCTCGATCCGCTCCTCGGCGTCGAGGCCGGCGAGGTCGCCACCCGCATCCGGGACGCGGCCGGCCGCCCGGAGTTCCGCCGGGCGTTGGCGCAGGCGAGTCCCGACCTGTCGGCCGCGTTGCGGCGCTGGCTCCGTGACGGTCACCGGCCCCGCACCCGGGCCATCGGCGGACTGGTCGCGTTCCTCGGCCGGGCCGCCGCGAAGACCAGCCCGTACAGCTCGTTCGCCCGGATCGGCCTGGCCCGCTTCGACGACGACGCTCCGCCGGCCGGCGCCGATGCGGTGCCGGCATCGTCGGTGCTGGAGTTCGACCGGGTGCTCGTCGCGCGGCTGGTCCGGGCGTTGTCGGCCCGTCCCGAGCTGGCGGCGACGCTGGTACTGCGGGTCAACCCCAGCCTGCACCGGGCCGGCGAGGTGCTCCGCTTCCTGGGGACGGGCGAAACGATCGTCACCATGGGCGCCGCGCCCGCCGTGCTGGCCTGTCTCGACGTCGTGCGCGACCGGCAGGCCACCACCGCCGACGTGGTGCGGCACCTCGCGGCCGCCGGGACAGCGCAGGCCGGGAAGGTCGGCGTCTTCGTCGACCGGCTCGTCGCCGTGGGCCTGCTGGAGGCCCGTCCGCCGGCACAGGTCGAAGGCGCGGAGCCGCTCGGCGCCCTGGCCGACTGGCTCGACGCGACAGGTGCCGACGTGCGACCGCTGCGCGAACTGGACCGGCTGATGAGCGTCCCGTCGCCGCTCGGGGGCGACACCGAGCTCGCCGCGCACCGCGAACGGCTCGCCACCGCCGTGGCGCACACCGTGCGGCTCGGCCGCGAGTTCGCCGTGCCGGACTGGCCGGACGCCGACCGGCTCGACCGGTTCGCCTGCCATGAACACGTCGTGGAGACCGCGGCGCCGGCCCGCCTGGAGTCCCGCGTGTGGCGGCCGGTGCTGGACGACCTCGACGTCGTCCGGCGCTGGCTCGGGCTGCACGACCCGATGCTGCCGACCCGCCTCGCCCTCGCAGACCGCTGGACGCCGTGGTTCGGATCCGCCCCCGACGTCGCGTTCCTGGACCTGCACGAGCGTGTCCAGCGGGAGCTCGCCGGGCAGACCCCTCTCGCCGCGTACCTGCGCGGCGACTACACGGTCGGCGCCGCGGAACTGGCGACGAGCCCGGTCGAGCGGCACACACGGCTGCACGCCCTGCTCACCGAGTCGATCGCGGCGCTCACCGGACCGCTGTGGGTGGACCCCGAGGTTGTGCGGCGGTTGACAGAGACCTGGCCGGCCTGGGTGACCGCGCCGGCCTCGATCACCTGCTACGGCCAGGCCGTCCCCGGTGCCGGCGGGCCCGGCCTGGCGGTCAACGTCATCACCGGCGGCCATGGCCGCGGCCGCGGCCGGTGGGCGCACCTCGCCGGGCGCGCGAGCGGCGCGCCGATCGCGGCCTCGCCGATCGCGGACCAGCCCGACGGGCCGATCGTCGCGGAACTGGCCGGGCTGTTCGGGTCGGCACTCAACCTTCATGTCGCCCTGTCGGCCCACGAGATCTCGTACCCGGGCGCGGAGGACACCCGCCCGCCGCGGCACCGGATCGCCCTCGGCGCGCTGCGGGTCCGCCCGGACCCGGAGAACGGGCTGCCGCAGCTCTTCGACGCCGGCACCGGCCGCCAGGTGATCCCCGTCCACGCGGGCATGATGGCCGACCTCCTGCTGCCGCCCGCCGCGCGGTTGCTGCTCGCCGCGTTCGGCCCGGCATACCTCGTCCACCCGGCCTGGCCGGTGCTCGGCCCGCTGCTGGACCCGGCGACGGTCACCGCGCCGACGCTCCTGCCCCGGGTCGAGGTCGGACGGGTCGTGCTGCAGCGGGCCCGCTGGCTGGTGCCCGCCGCCGCGGTGCCCCGGCAACGTCCCGGCGACACCGCCGCCCGCCACCTGCGACGGCTGCTGGGCTGGCAACGCGACACCGGCATCCCCCGCGCCTCCTACGTGCGGCTGTGGGACCCGGAGCAGGCCTGGGGTCAGCGGGCGTTCACGAAGGCCCGCAAGCCGGTGTACGTCGACCTCGCCAACTGGTACGCCGTGCAGAACCTCGACCGGCTCCTCGCGGACTGGTCCGGCCTGGTCACCTTCGAGGAGGCCCTGCCGGCCCCGCAGGACGCCGCCGAGCGGGTCACCGAGCTCATGTTCGAACTGACCGCGGCGGGGGGTACCGGGTGAGCGGACACGACTGGCTCAGCATCCACCTGTTCCAGCGCGGCGACCTGGACCCGCTGCTCGTCGACCTCGTGCCCGCCCTGCTCGACGAGCTGCGTGAGGAGAAGCTCGCCGAGGAGGTGTTCTTCCTGCGGTACTGGGAGGGCGGCAACCACCTGCGGCTGCGCGTCCGACCGGCGCCCGGCGCGTCGCGTCGACGGCTCGCGGCCCGCCTCGGCAGCCGGTGCCGCGACCATCTCGGCGGCCGTCCGCTCACCGGCGAGGACACCCAGGCCGCATACGCGCACCGGGCCGCGCTCGCCGCCCGGTGGGAGGGCCGCTCCGGCTACGCACGCCGGTTGCGGCCGGAGAACACGGCCCACTTCGTGCCCTACCGCCGCGAACCCGAACGCTACGGCACGGGCGCCGCGATGGACGCCGTCGAGCGGCACTTCGTCGAGTCCAGCCTGCTCGCGCTGCGGGTGCTGCCCAGGACGCCGCCGGCCCAGCGCGTGACGGTCGCCCTCTGCGCGATCCTGACCACCTGGCTGGTCTGCCAACCGGATCCGGCGACCCTGGCACCGTTGCTGCGGATCATGCCCGGCCCGGTCCCCGCGCCCGACGACGCTTTCGCGCGGCAACACGACCGCCTCATGGCGATCACCGGTCAGGTGCGGCAGGTCATCGCCGCCACCGGCACCCTTCCGCCGGAGCATGTGCTCGGCGGCTGGGCCACCTCGGTGACCCGGCTGCGCGACGGCCTCACCGCGGAGCTGCACGCCGGCCGGTTCACGCCGCCCGCCCGCGGCTGGGAGGGCACCGGCGCGGCCGGCAACGGTGTGCTGCCGGTCCTCGACATCTGCGCGCATCTGTTCTGCAACCGGCTCGGACTCACGGTCGGACAGGAGGCGTACGTGCGGGACATGGCCGTGCGGGCGGTGCATGAGCTGGAGGTGCCCCGGTGACCGGGTGGCAGAGCGTGCACATCCACTACCACGACGACCCGCGTGACCTGCTGCTCGACGCCGTGCAGCCGCTCCTCGCCCAGGTCGCGCCGCACGCCGACGCCTACTTCATGCCGCACTGGCGGCAGGGCCCGCACCTGCGGCTGCACGTCCGCGCACCCGCCGACGTGTTCCGTGACGTCGTCTCCCCGCTGGTCCACGACCGCATCGGCGGCTACCTGCGCGACAACCCGTCCCGGACGGTCCTGGACCCGGCCGCGGCGCTGGACAGCCACCGGCGCCTGGCCGAGCTGGAGCAGGACCCCGGTCCGCTCCTGCCCTGGCCGGCGAACAACACCGTCCTGCACGCCCGCCACGACCGGCGGCTGCACATGCTCGGCAGCGTGGCGGCCGCCGACCTGCTCGCGGAGTTCCACCTGCGGACCACCGGCCTCGCTTTCGACGTGCTGCGGTTGCGCCGCGAGGGCCGCCAGCTCCCCGCGGTCGCGTTCGACCTGCTGATCGCCACCGCCGAGGCGCTCTGCGGGGCGGACCTCAGCTGGAGCTTCGTGTCGTTCCGGTCCCACGCCGAGGCGTTCCTGTCGACCTGGCCCGAGGGCGGCGGGCTGCGCCCCGCCTGGGACGGCTACTTCGCGGCGAACGCCGACCGGCTCACCGCACGCGCCGAGGCGGTCGCCGCCGCCGTCCACCACGACGACGGCGACGCCCTCGTCCAACGCTGGGTCCGCACCGTCACACCGTTCCGCGACCGGGCGGGCGCCCTCGTCGACGCCGGCATGATCGCACTGGACCCGCCACCGGAGGCGCGCGCCGAACACGCGGCGCTGAGCGCGCAGCTCGGCCAGGCCAGCGCGTTCCACGCGGCGACCGCGGACAGTCCCGAGTTCGAGGCGCACGTGCGGGACACCGTCTGGTTCGCCCAGCACCGCCTGATGCTCAACTACCTGTATCTGTTCCTGACCCGGGTGGGCCTGACCCCGTCGGAACGCTTCCTGCTGTGCCACGTGGCGGCGAACACCGCCGAACGCCTGCACGGCGTGTCCGCGGTCGACACGGCACGGCGCAGCCCCACCGGTGCCTCGATGGGCCGTCTCGTCCCCGGGCTGCGGCCCCTGGACGACTCGGACGAGGGACCGGCACAGCTCTCCGAACGCCTCGCTCTCCGCCTCGGCGTGCACGGGGTCACCCGCGAGGACGGCCGGCACCACCTGGTGAGCTGGCCCCGGGCGGAGCCGCTCGGCGTCCTCGACGGCCAGCGGGCCGTGCTGTGGCGACTGTCCGCGGGCGGCTGCGATCCGTCGGTACTGGCCGAGATCGCCGCCGACCATGCCTCAGCCGCGCCGGTGGACGGGCTCGTCGACCGGCTGCGTGAGCGGGGCTGGCTGGCCGTCACGGTCCTGCACGGCGGCGTCGCCCAGTACACGGTGATCCCCAAAGGCAACTGGTGGCCACTGCCGCCGGTGGAACGGTCCGAGCCGCCGGCCCTGTCCAGGTTCGCGGTGATGCGGCGCGACCACAACGGCCTGCAGCTCACCTCGCCCCGCTCACCGGTCGTGGTCCGCATCCACGCACCGCGGATCGCCGCGCTCCTCGCGGGCCCGCTCACCGCGGATTCGCCGTTGAGCGCCCGGCTCGCCGCCGACCTCGACCGGGCGGGGCTGCTCGCCGGCACCGAGTCCTTTGCAGAGGCCCAGTGGAGCCCGCACGAGCTGTGGTTCCACGACAGCAGCCGCCAGTCGTACGAGCGCGCGGGATCGACCCGGTTCTCCCACTTCGGCGCGACCCTGTGGGCCAAGGACCGGTTCCCGCCCGTGCCCGGCCGGCCGGCGCCGATGAGCACCCGCACCGTCGCGCTGGTGCGTCCCGACCTGGCCCGGCTGCACGAGACCGACCCGACGCTCACCGGTGTCCTTGAGGGGCGCCGTTCGATCCGCGCATACGACGAGTCGTCGCCGGTCACCGTCGATGAGCTCGGCGAGCTGCTGTTCCGCTGCGCCCGGGTGCGCTCCACCGACGACAGCCAGGGATGGGACACGTCGGACCGCCCGTATCCGGCCGGTGGCGCCGTCCACGAACTGGAGCTGTACCTCGTGGTCCGCTCGGCGGCCGGACTGGAGCCCGGCATGTACCACTACGACGCCTTCGATCACCGGCTCGAGGCGCTCGACGCCGCCGAACCGCCACGCCGGCGGCTCCTGCAGGCCGCCGCCCGCGCCATGGGCGCCGAGCAGCCGCCTCAGGTGCTGATCGTCATCGCCGCCCGCTTCGGCCGGCTGATGTGGAAGTACGAGTCGATGGCCCTTGCCCTGACCCTGAAACACGTCGGCGTGCTCACTTCCACGCTGTACTCGGTCGCGACCGCCATGCGGCTGGCCCCGTGCGCCGTCGAAGCGGGCGACACCGATGCGTTCGCACAGGCCACCGGCCACGACCGCCTGACCGAGTCGAGCGTCGGCGAGTTCTGCCTGGGCTCGGCGCCGAAGCCCGAGGAGCCACCGTGTACCTGATGATCGTCGCCTGGGACCTCGCCCGCTCCGAGCAGACGACCACGTCGCTGCGCGACTACCTGCGTGGTTACGCCGTGGACGCGTTCACCGGCCTTCCCGGCATGCTGGGCAAGTTCTGGTTCTCCAACGAGCCCCGCCAGATCTGGGGTGCCGTGTACCTGTGGTCCGCACTGGCCCACGCCGACCCGGCGCGGCTGCCGAGCCGGGCGGTCGAACTCATCGGCTACGAGCCCACGTCGGTCAGTGTCTTCGCGTTGGAGGCCGTGGCGGCGGGCGCTGACTGGTCCAAGCTCCTCGACGGCGGTGTCGTGCACGCCTGAGGGGCTGCGGCGGTCAGGCGGCCGCCGAGAGGTGGATCGCCTCGACCTGGCCGTCCAGCAGGACCGGACCGGCGGCGTACGGCACCAGCAGCGTGTCCCCTCGCCGGAGCGACAGGTCGTCCTTCTCGCCGATCAGCCTGCCCTCTCCGGCCACGACGACGAGCACGCCGCAGCCACGTTCCAGACGGTCGCCGCCGCGCAGGCGGCGGGCGGCGAAGAACTCGTCCGCGGCCTCGGGCAGCAGCCGCGCCGGTGTGCCGCGGAGCTCGTCGAGGCGCGACGGCGTCCAGGCGCCGCGGTCGACGCACTGCAGGGCCAGGTCGTAGCCGAGGCCCAGGTGGCCGTCGGCGAGGCCGAAACCTTCGTGCTCCAGCAGCACGGAGAAGTCGGTGGGCTCCTGGACCTCGACCAGCAGGATGCCGTCGCCGATCGCGTGGGGCAGACCGGCCGGGCAGAGGATCGCGTCGCCGGCCGCGACCGGGACCTGGTTGGTGGCGGCGAGCATCGCCTCGGTCTGCTGCCCGTGCACCCAGCCGGCCAGTTCGGCGGCCGCCACGTCACGGGCAAAACCCAGATGGACGTACGCGTCGGGCCGCGCGGAGACGATCACCCAGGCTTCGGTCTTGCCGTACGGCGAGGCGAGGTGCGCGGTGGCGAAGCGGCGGTCCGGGTGCACGTGCAACGGCAGCCGCTGGCCGGCGTCGAGCAGCTTCACCAGCACGCCGGTGTCGACGCGGTCCGGGCCGAGCCACCAGCGGGGGTCCGCGTCGATCGCCTCGGCCAGCACGCGGCCGTCGGCCAGGGTGGACAACCCGGACGGGGCGAGCCCGAACCGGCTGGTCACCGAGCCCACCCAGTCCTCGGGGCGGTCGGGCAGCGCCGGCACGTTGCGGAACCCGGCGATCCGGCCGGCGCCGCGGTAGAACGTCTCGGGCTGGTTGGCGGGCAGTACCTCGACGGTCATGGGTGTCCCTTCAGAGCCAGCTCGGTGAGGAAGCCGCCGACGAACGTGTCGCCGAGCCCGACGGTGGTGGGGTTCTGGACGTCGAGCGCGAAGCCGGGGACACAGTCGACGTTCCCGCCCATGCGCGAGCGCAGCGCCGCCGCGAAGGCGACGGACTCGGGCCGTCGCGGCAGCCGGCGCAGGCGCTCGACGTCCTCGCCGGTGAAGTCGTCGCCGTGGCAGTAGCGGGTGGCGGCCATGACGGTGCCGGTGTCGAGGGCATCGGCGTAGGCGCCCGCGCCGAGCGACACGGCCCAGTACTTCGTGTGCAGCACCAGCGTCGGCACCGGGATGAGCGCGTGCACCGCCGTGAGCGCGTCCGCGACGTCCTCGGCCGAGAGCAGGTCGACCGGGCGCCCGAGGTACGACTGGAGCTCGTCCTCGTTCATCCCGTACACGTCGATCTCGTCGAGCAGGGCGTCCCGGACCCGGCGGCTGAAAGCGGGCTCGTGGTACGCCGCGTCCTCGAAGTAGGTCACCGCCCCGGGCGGCAGCCGCCGCATGTGTTCCTTGAGGGCGGTGAGCCGCTCGTCGAGCTCCGCTTCGTCGAGCATGGCGTTGAGCCCGGAGATCAGGAAGACGTCCGCGTCGGCCAGCCGGTCGCCGAGGTCGTCGGTGAGCAGCATGGCGCCGTTCGCCGGGTCGTTGACGTAGATCAGGCGGTTCGGGAACGGCGCGGTGATGTCGATGTCGCCGGCCCGGACCCGCAGGCCCTTGCCGTACTGCACGATCAGGTGCGGATAGAAGGTGTCCCCGGTGCCGCTGTTGGTGTGCTCGCTGTCCGCCGGCAGCAGCCGCCGGAAGGTGTCGTTGACGCTGACCAGGTGCAGCGTCGACGGCACGCCGAGCCGGCTCATCAGGATCCCGGCCCGCACGGAGGTGCCGCCGAGGGTCTCGCGATGCGGGAACCGGTTCGCGAAGGCCGAAAGCGCCGGGGCGGAGGCGACGAAGTGCTCGCCGCCTCCGCCCCGGGCCACGTACCCGAGGATCGACACCACGAGGTCCCGCTCACTGGTCACCCTGGCCGGCGACGTCAGTTCCGCGGCGCCGATGCCGTGCTCGGCGACAAGCTGTTCCAGGACACCGGCGGTCAGCTGCAACTCGTAGTCGACGCAACCGCCGAGGCCCAGGACTACACGGGACGCGTCGGCCATGTCAGTAGAGCGAGCCCTTGCCGGCGGCGCCGAACAGCTCGATCTTCTGGGCGGCGACCACCTTCATGGCCTCGATGCAGGCGGGCTGGATGGAGTTCGGCTCGCGCACCTTCGGGTCGTTGCCCAGCACCTCGCGCATCTTGTTGTGGTAGGCGACCTTGATGTCGGTGGAGATGTTGATTTTGTTGATGCCGATCCGCGCGGCCTCGCGGATCTCGTCGTCCGGGTTGCCGGAGCCGCCGTGCAGCACCAGCGGGATCTGCACCCGGCTCTTGATCTCCTTGAGCAGGTCGAGCTTCAGCTCCGGCTTGAGGTGGGCCGGGTAGAAGCCGTGGAACGTGCCGATCGCCACGGCGAGGCTGTCCACGCCGGTCTGCTCGATGAACGTGACGGCGTCGTCGGGGTCGGTGTAGATGATCTCGGCGGCACCGGCCTCGGCGTAGCTGTCGTTGCCGCCGATGGTGCCGAGCTCACCCTCCACGGACACGCCGAGGACGTGCGCGGAGTCGGTGACCTTCTTGGTGATCGCGATGTTCTCCTCGAACGGCTTCAGCGAGCCGTCGATCATCACGGAGGTGAAGCCGTACTGGACCGCCTGCAGGATCTGCTCGTAGGTGGCGCCGTGGTCCCAGTGGATCGCGATCGGGACGCTCGAGTTGTGCGAACGTTCGACGATGCCGGCGATCATCTCGCGGCCGATGTGCCGAACCTCGTCCGGGTGGATCCCGACGATCAGCGGGGCGTTCGTCTCCTCGCTGATCTCCACGATCCCCTTGAACATCGCCCAGTCGCTGATGTTGAAGGCGGGCACGGCGAAGCTGTGCTCGTTTGCGACATCCAGGATCGCCTTGCCGGTCGTCAGCATTTCTGTATTTCTCCTTTGGGTTACTGCCTTTTGCGTTGCTGAGAGGTGTCAGGCCTTGACGGCGCCGGCGGTGAGCCCGCCGATGAACCGTCGCTGGAACACGAGGAAGAGGACGAGGACCGGAATGGAGCCGAGGACGCTCATCGCCATCATCTGGTTCCACTCGTACGAGTGCTGGCCCATGAGCAGCTGAATGCCGATCGGCACGGTGCGCATGTCGTCGGTCCGGGTCAGCGTGAGCGCGAACAGGTACTCGTTCCACGAGATCATGAACGTGTAGACCCCGACCGCGATCAGACCGGGCACCGAGATCGGCACCAGGATCCGCCACAGTGCGGTCCAGCTGGTGCCGCCGTCGACCTTGACGGACTCGTCCAGCTCTCGTGGCATCGTGTTCAGGTACGCGGTGATCATGATGATCGCGTACGGGAGGGTGAACACCATGTGCGTGAGGATCAGGCCGGGATAGGTGTTGTACAGGCCGAGCGCGACGACGAGCCCGAAGTACGGAATGACGAGCGTGATCGGCGGCACGGCCTGGACGCTGACGATCACGGCGTTGATGGTCTTCTGGAACGGAAATGTGAAGCGGCTGAACGCGAACCCGGCCAGGATGGCCACCAGCAGCGTCAGGACGGTCACCGCGAAGGCGACGATGTAGCTGTTGAGGAAGAACCGCAGCTGGGCACCGTTGCCCAGGATCTCCCGGTAGGCGTCGAACGAGAAACTCTCGGTGATCAGCTTCGGCGGGTTCTGGAACACCTCGCCGTTGCTTTTGAACGAGGTGGACAGCAACCACAGGACCGGCAGGCCGGCGAACAGCCCGCCGATGACGAGCCCGGTGACGACGGCGGCCTTGGCGAGGGCGCGCCGGGTCTTGACGGTGATGGCCATGCGTCTCACCGCTCCCTTTGCTGGCGTACGTAGAAGAAGGTCAGGACCATCGTCAGCAGCAGCACGATCACGGCGGCGGCCGACGCGGTCGCGAACTCGTACTCGCTGAACGCCTGTTTGTAGGTGTAGGTGCTGAGCATCTCGGTGGCGTGCAGCGGCCCGCCGCCGGTCGTCATCCAGATCAGTGCGAACTGCTGGGACGTCCAGATCAGGTCGAGCACCGCCATGCTGACGATCACCGGCCGGAGCTGGGGCAGCGTCACGTGCAGAAACCGCTGGAACCAGTTCGTCCCGTCCACGGCGGCGGCCTCGTACAGGTCGTTGGGGATGCCCTGCAGCGCGGCGAGCAGGCTGATCATGAAGAACGGGTAGCCGGCCCAGATGTTGACGAGCGTGACCGCCCAGAGCGCCATGGCCGGGTCGCCGAGCCAGTTCACGCCCTCCTGGATCACGCCCAGTGTTTGCAGCACGTGGTTGACCACGCCGGACGGGTCGAGCAGCAGCCGCCAGACGACGGCGATCACCGCGATCGTGAACAGCCAGGGCAGGATGTAGACGATCCGGAAGATGGCCTTGGTGACCCCGCTGAGCAACTGGGTGTTGAGCATCATCGCGAAGGCCAGGCCGAGGACCAGGTGGGCCACGGTGCTGACCGAGATGAAAACGGCGGTGTTCTTCAGCGCGGTCAGGAAGTCCGGGTCGGTGAGCACCTTGGTGTAGTTGGCGAACCCGGCGAACACCGAGTTCTCCTGGACGATCACGTTGTCCCGGAACGAGTAGCTGATCACCATGACGATGGGGATCACCATCAGGACCACGATCAACAGCACCGTGGGGGACAGGTAGCCGTACGGGATCAGGCGCCGGGCCAGGGTGGAGCGGGTCCGTCCGGGTGTGCCCTGCTCCTCGGTGGGCGCCGTGGTTTTCGGTGCCGTCATGGATGTCATCGCTGTCTCCTTGATCGGGCGCCGCGCCGGCGGACCGGCGCGGCGCCCGGGCGGGCTACTCGATTGCCGAGGACCAGGACTCCTGCGACTTGGCGAGGGCGTTGTCGACAGTTGTCTTGCCGGTCAGCACGAGCTGGAGCTGCTCGTCGAAGCTGCGCATCAGGTCCTCGGCCTTGGGCAGGCCGACGAACTCGTTGGCGGGGTAGCCCTGCTGGTAGATGTCGAAGGCGGTCTTGAACAGCGGGTCACTGTTGCTGAAGTCGGGCTGGGCGTTCTTGTTGCCCGGGAAGCCGTTCGCGATCGTGCTCAGCTTCGCGTTGGCTTCCTGGCTGAGCAGGTAGGACACGAACTTGAACGCCTCGGCCTTGTGCTTGGTGGAGTTGGAGATGCCGATGCCCCACGACGCGTACGGGATGCCGCGCTTGCCGGTGTAGCCGTCCACCGCCGGCAGGGCCGCCACCTCGAACTTCAGGTCCGGCTTGTTCTTCTTGATCAGGTTGATGTGCGCGAGGGAGTCGATCATCATGCCGACCTGGCCGTTGGTGAACTTCTCGACCTTGTCCTGCTCTTTCATGGTGAGCGAGCCGGGGGCGATGACGCCGGCGTCGTTCAGGCTCTTCACGAAGTCGATCGTGCTCTTGACCTGCGGGCTGGTCAGGTTGGGCTTGCCGTCGTCGGTCAGCATGCTGCCGCCGGACGCCCAGAGCCAGGACATGACGTCGTTCTGGACGCCGTTGGGGACGGCGGTGTCGAGCGGGAGCGCCCAGCCCTTCGTGTCACTGCCGGTCGCGCTGATCTTCTTGGCGGCGTCGAGGAACTGCGTGCGGGTGGTGGGCACCTCGGCGACGCCGGCCTTGGTCAACAGGTCCTTGTTGACGAAGAGCGGGTAGACGAAGTTGACCACCGGGATCATGTAGGTCTTGCCCTTGATCTGCACCTGGCTGGCGAGCTGGCCGGCGTCGTAGTTCGCGTCGGTCATCAGCTTGGACATGTCGGTGATCGCGCCCTGCTTGGCGAAGTCGTTGACCCAGGCGCCGTCGAGGCCCACCACGTCGGGCAGGGTCTTCGACGCGGCGCCGGTGATCAGCTGCTGCTTGGTCGAGGCGTACGGCGCACTCAGCAGCTTGATCTTGATGTTCGGGTTCTGGGCCGTGAAATCGCTGATGATCTTGTCGAACTCACCGGCCGGAAGCTCGGCCCCCCACCACTGGGCGAACTCCAGCGTCACGCTGCCGTCCGATGCGGTGCCGCCCGAGTCGCTCGAGCCGCACGCCGCCACGACCGCAACCATCGCGGCCGCAGTCACCGCCCCTAACACTCGCTTCAGCCGGGTTGCACGAACTGCCATGGCGGACTCCTTCTATATCGAGGTCCTTCTGTTCTGTGCTGCGTTGGCGTCACGTTAGCAGCGTGTTACAGACAAGGACAAGAGAAGAACGGCAGAAAACTGCGGAGTGCTGCATACTGTTGCGCCATGAGGCAGAACATGGCCCTCCGCAGCAGTCCTGCGAGCTGGAGTTTGCCCAGTCGGTACCGGTTCGCAGCCAATCGTGCACGTCCGTGCGGCTCTTCGCGGTCCTACGCGGCGATGTGCCCAGTGGGCACGCATATGTGGCATACTGCCGCACTGACAAGGGGGAATCAGTGAGCGTTGGCAGGGACGAACGGCAGCGCCACCTACCTGCCGGACGCAAGGCCCAGCTGGCCGCGTACGTTGCCGACACCGGCCAGGTCACGGTGGGCGAGCTGGCCGAGCGCTTCGGTGTCTCGATCGACACCGTGCGACGTGATCTCGATCAGCTGGCCGCCGAGGGCATCCTCGTGCGCACCTACGGGGGCGCCGTCAGTCTCTCCACGGTCTCCCGCACCGACCGTGCCGTCGACCAGCGGCTCGCCGTGCAGGAGCAGGAGAAGGAGAAGATCGCGGCGTTGGCCGCGGCGCTGGTCCAGGACGGCTCGACCATCATGATCAACGGCGGGACGACCACCCTCGCGTTCGCCCGCAACCTCGGGCAGCACCGCGACCTCACGGTGGCGACGAACAATCTCCTGGTGCCGGGCGCGCTCCCACCCACGGCCATCCGCGACATCTACATCTTCGGCGGGGCGGTGCGCGCGCTCACCCTCGCCACGATCGGCCCGGTCAGCTTCCGCGCCAACACCGGCGCCGAGCTGGACATCAGCTGCGATCTGGCGCTGATCGGCGTCGGCGCGATCGCCGCCGACGCCGGCTACACGACGAGCAACCTCGCCGAGGCCGCGATGATGCAGGAGATGATCTCCCGGGCGGCCCGCGTGGCGATCCTCGCCGACTCCTCCAAGTTCGGCCGCCGCCTGTTCGCCCAGGTGTCGGAGCTCGGCGCCGCCGACTACCTGATCACCGACACCTTGCCGCCGCCCGACCTGCGGGACGCCCTGAAGGCCAGCGGCGTGGAGCTGCTCACCCCCGCGGCCAAGGCCCCGGCTCCACGGCAGGCGTGACCGCCTTGATCCTCGCCGTCTGCTCTGCGGCCACCTGATCCTGGAAGGTGCCGAGCGGATGATCCGCGCCCGGTCGCGTACGGTATCGGGGTGCGTGTACGGGTAGAGCAGACAGAACTGCCGGGTATCGGTGTCCGGCATGACCTCGTGACCTCGTCGGGGCGGACGCTGGGGGTGGTGTCGCATCGCAACGGGCGACGTGATCTCGTGCTGTACGACGTCGACGACCCGGATGCGTGCCTGGCATCGGTCCCGCTCACCGATGATGAGGCCGAGGCCCTCGCCGATGTCCTCGGTGCGTCGCTGATGCTGAGCCAGCTGGCCGGACTGCGGCAGCAGGCCGCCGGGCTGCTGACCGAGCAGATCTCGCTGCATGCCGGATCGCCGTTCGTCGGGCGGACCCTCGGCGACACCCGCACCCGCACCCTGACCGGCGCGTCGATCGTGGCCGTCCTGCGTGAGGGGGAGGTCAACGCCTCGCCCGGGCCGTCGTTCGTGTTCGTGGCGAACGACGTGGTGGTCGTCGTCGGTACCCGTCAGGGTGTCGACGGTGCTGCCGCGATCCTCGCCTCGGGCGAGACGCGCGGCTGAGGCGCGCGTGCACAGCACCACAATCCTGCTGATCGAGGTCGGCGCGCTGCTGTTCGCCCTGGGCATGCTCGGGCGTATCGGCCGCCGGTTCGGGTTGTCCCCGATCCCGTTGTACCTGCTGGCCGGCCTGGCGTTCGGGCACGGTGGTCTGCTGCCGTTGCAGGCCAGTGAGGAGTTCATCGAGATCGGCGCCGAGATCGGCGTCATTCTGCTGCTGGTCATGCTGGGCCTGGAGTACTCGGCGAAGGAACTCGTCGGTAACCTGCGCTCCGCCGCACCGGCCGGGCTGATCGACGCTGTCCTCAACGCCGTGCCCGGCGCGGGGTTCGCGTTCATGCTCGGCTGGGGCTGGGAGGCGGCGCTGGTCCTCGCCGGCATCACGTGGGTCTCGTCCTCCGGTGTCATCGCCAAGGTCCTCGGCGACCTGGGACGTCTCGGCAACCGCGAAACCCCCGTCATCCTGTCCGTGCTCGTCATCGAAGACCTGGCGATGGCGTTCTACCTGCCCCTGGTCACCGCCGTCCTCGCCGGCATCGGCCTCGTCGGCGGACTGAAGGCGCTGGCGATCGCGGTGGTCACCGTCGTCGTGGTGCTGGTCGTGGCGATCCGCTACGGGCACGTCATCAGCACGTTCATGTCCGTGAAGGACCCGGAGGCGCTGCTGCTCAGCGTGCTGGGACTGACCTTGTTCGTCGCCGGTCTGGCAGCCGAACTCCAGGTCTCCGCCGCCGTGGGCGCGTTCCTGGTCGGCATCGCCCTCGGTGGCCGGGTCGCTCATCACGCCACCGAGATCCTGACGCCGTTGCGGGACCTGTTCGCGGCCGTGTTCTTCGTCTTCTTCGGGTTGTCCACCAACCCGGCGGACATGCCACCGGTCCTGCTCCCGGCGCTCGGCCTGGCCGTCGTCACCATGTCTACGAAGGTCCTCACCGGCTGGTTCGCGGCGAAACGCGTCGGTGTCGCTGCGCCCGGACGACTCCGCGCCGGTCTCGCCCTGATGCCGCGCGGCGAGTTCTCCGTGGTCATCGCCGGTCTGGCCGTGGCCTCCGGCGTCGAACCGGGCCTGGCACCGCTGGCGACCGCATACGTGCTCATCACCGTCGTGACCGGTCCCGCCCTCGCCCGGCTACCCGACTACGCCTGGTTCAAGGCGTTCGTCCGCCGCCGCATGGCGGTCGGGCCGCCACCGCTGCCGCTCCCCGCCGAGGAGTAGCACCCGGCGGTCGGCCGAAGGTGCCTGTCCGCACCAGGGCCACATGGTCCAAGGATGGACATGTGGCCTGCTGCTTGCTGTCGGGTGTCGCTGGGCGTTATGACGGAGTTCCTCCTGCCGATGGTGTCTCTGCTGGTGCCGGTGCCCCTGACGGCGCCGGTGTCCCTGACGGCGCCGGCTGTGCGCTGGGGCCGGAGTGCACCCGCACCATTTGGGCGGTGTACGTCGTGCCGTTCGCCCCGGTGCCGGTGATCGTTCCTGCGACCGTGATCAGACTGCCGGTCGTCAGAGCGCTCGGCTGCACGGTGGCTTGGTTCTCGTAGACCCGCACGTTGTTGCCCAACGTCCACGTCTTGCTCCAGCCGTCGGATGACTTCACCCCGATCTGCGACGTCGTGACCGAGGTGATCGTGCCCTTCTGCAGGGCTACCCGTTCGGTGCCGTTCTTGGTTTGCACGACACCTTCGCCGTGCAGCATGTTCCTGAGAATGCCGTGGTGCTCGTAGCCGTTCGCGCCGCCGCTCGGGGCTGGGCTGGGCTCGGTGGTGGCTACGCCGCCACCGGGTACCCCGGGGGTCGGCTGGGCGCCTGCCACCGTCGGTGTCCCCAGCGCGCCGAGCACGGTGAGCGCGGCCGCGCTCACTGCCAGGCCAATTCGGGTGCGCATCATGAGTCCTCCTTCGCCGGACCGAAGGAGTTGATACCACCGTGCTCACCCGATAAACCACATGAATCGGACGGATAGAGTCAAATATCAGCACCGACGGTGATCGCCCGACGGCTCCATGGTGTGTCAGAGTCCCAGGCCGGCACGGTCCACGTTGCGGTGGAACCGCATGCCGGTGAGTCCTCCGAGGACGGCGCCGATGAGGCTGACGGCGGCGACGGCGATCAGCGCGACGACGCCTGCGGTTGTCACGGTGCCCTCGTTGACCGGCACCCTGGGCATGCTGTTGAGTTTGGCGAGCACGTCGTACTGGTCGCCGGCCACCAGGCCGAGGACGGCCACGACGGCGGCGATGACCACGGCCCAGATCCACACGGCGAGGCCTTGCTTGGCGCCGTTGAACCGGGCCATCCGAGCGGCGACGTACCCGCCGCAGTAGTAGGCGACGAACGTGATGATCAGCAAGGCGATCGCGCCGATGACGCCGATCGTCTGGGATCCCTGGGTGGCGGCATTGCCGAGATTGGTGCCGGTCGCGAGACTGATGGCGGTTCCGGCGGCGCCGAGCAGCGCGGTGAGCAGGACCGCCATGCCGATGGCGGTGAGCCAGCCGAAGAACGCCGCGCCGATCTTGACGCCTCCGTACCGCTCCCTCTCCCGGGCGACGACGGCCGCCCGATCCACCCGATCCACGCCGCGGCGGTCGTCCAGGTCCCTCGACCGGGCTTCGGGGTCGTCCCAATCGCCGCGCCGGCGGGTGTCACGGTCGCTCGCCGCATACCGGTCATCTCTTGCGTACCGGTCGTCTCGTGTATCTCGTGTATCAGGTGCGGGCCGGTCGTCGTAGGGTTCGTGGTCGACGACTGACTCCCGATCCACGCCACGACGATCGTCGAGGTCCGACGCCCGGGCGTCGGTGTCGTCCCGGGCGCCGGGCCCGCGGGCGCCGCGGCCACCGGGACGCCGGCGGGCGTCGGGGTCGCTCGCCGCAGGCCGTGCGTCACGCAGTCTGGATGGGTTCCGGTCGTCGGCGTAGTCGGGGTCGTAGCTGTTGCTCATGATCCCCTCCGGGAGTAATCGGGCGGATCCTCACCTGTGGCATCCTGCTGTCGGCCAGATAGCGGTCAGGACCACCAGGAGTGACATGACAACCTGCGCGGGTCCGTCAACGACGCGTTGATCCGTACATCGCTGGTGCCAAGCTCGATCCCACCCGCTACCCGGACCGTGGCCCGGCAAACAGCCTTCCCGCCACCGCCGGGCGGGTGTGGGACGGCGGGGGTGATCTCGTTGGGTACGGCGGGCATCGGGGGGCGTGACCCGGCGACGGCCGGGTAGCCGACGGGCCGTCAACCGGAACGGCTGTACCTCGCGAAGGAGTGGGCATGTCCGAGCGCAATACGGTTCTGCGGTCGATGCACGACGCTGGACTCGCCACGTGGTTCGGTGGGTCCCTGATGGGCGCGGTCGGGCTCAACGGCGCGGCCGCCAAGGTCCACGATCCACGCGAACGGATGAAGGTCGCATCGGTCGGCTGGAGCCGGTGGCGGCCGGTCAACGCCGCGGCGATCGGCAGCCATCTCGCCGGTGCGGCCGGGCTGCTGGCCACCAACGCCGATCGGGTCACCAACGAGCGGGGTGTCGCCGTGATGAGCGCGGCCAAGACCGGTCTGACCATCGCCGCTCTCGGCGCGACCGCGTACAGCCGTGTCCTGGGGCGCAGGATCGAGCGGGCCGGTGAGGTGTCGGTCGCCGGTGTCACCGAGCCGGACCAGAGCACGCCACCCGACATCAGCGATGCGCAGCGCAAGCTCCGGGTGGCCCAGTGGTCGATCCCGGTGTTCACCGGTGCGCTGCTGGCGGTCAGTGCCCTGGCCGGCGAGCAGCAGAAGTCGAGGCCGAGCACCCGCGGCGTGCGGGCGGCGGCCAGGAGGGCGTGGCGGCGATACGCATAGCCCGCACGGAGCCGTGACGCCGGAACGCCCGCGGCAGCCGGACGAGGCCCCGATGTGGCAAGAAAGGATTATCGGTCAACGTGCAGGGTAGCGGGGCAACGTTGACCGATGTGGGTTGGAGGCACGCATGTTCATCCTCGGCATCATCCTGCTCCTGCTCGGCTGGTTCCTCCACATCACGATCTTGACCACGATCGGCGTGATCCTGCTCGTGATCGGGGCGGTGCTGTTCATTCTCGGCTCGATCGGACGGCCCGTAGCCGGCCGGCGCCATTATTGGTAGCCGGCACCGGAACTGGTCCAGCGACAGCGCACCGGGTCTGCGGCGGCGCCACTCGTGCACGCCACCGCTGCCTGGGCGCAGCCACACCAGGATCTCCGGCCTGGTGGCGTCAGGCGCCCGGATCGATGCACCGCCGCCGGATTCAGAAAAAGTCTGTGCATTTCTTCCGTTCGCGTGAGCAGCGGATCTACCTCGTCCAGTCATCCTGCGTGACCAGCGGAAACGGGATTACGGACGATGCTTTTGACTATTCTTTGAATTGATCGCACGTCGGTTGATCGGTGAGCGGAGGAACCTTGAAGACCCTTTTGGAGATGCCTGCCGTACGTGAATGCGCTGCCGTCGCGTGCAGCTTCAACGACAGCGGCTGTCACGCTCCGGCCGTGACCGTCGCGGCGGCCGGTGCGGCCGCATCGTGCGCGACGTTCGTCGAGTCGTCGGTGCGTGGGGGCGCCGCGGGAATCATCGGCAGTGTCGGCGCGTGCGCCCGCACCGACTGCGTCCACAACACCAGCCTGGCCTGCACGGCGCCGTCCGTCCAGATCGGCCCGGATGTCACGGTCAGCGACTGCCTGACCTACCGGACCGCCTGACCTGGCCGGACCTGCGGAGGTGGCGGCCTCCTCAGGATGCACGTCGAGCTGTCCGGCGGCATCGCACCGTCAGCGGAAGGCGGCGTGGCCGGTCACGGTCTGGCCGATGATGAGCTGGTGGACCTCCGAGGTGCCCTCGTAGGTCAGGACCGATTCCAGGTTCGATGCGTGGCGCAGGACCGGGTAGTCCAGTGTGATGCCGGCGGCGCCGAGGATGGTGCGGCACTCGCGGGCGATGGCGATCGCCTCGCGGGTGCTGTTGAGTTTGCCGAGGCTGATCTGGCGGTGGTCCAGGGTGCCGGCGTCCTTCAGTGCCGCCAGCCGCAGCGCGAGCAGGAAGCCCTTGCCCAGTTCCAGGGTCATGTCGGCGAGTTTCAGCTGGGTCGCCTGGTAAGCCGCGAGGGGCCGGTCGAAGATCTCGCGGCTGCCGGCGTACGCGATGGTCGTCGACAGGCAGTCGTGCGCGGCGCCGAGGGCGCCGAAGACGATGCCGAAGCGGGCCTCGTTGAGGCAGGACAGCGGGGCCGACAGACCGGTCGCGCCGGGCAGCATCGCGTCGGCGGGCAGCCGCACCCCGTCGAGGACCAGCTCGGCGGTGACGGATGCGCGCAGGGAGAGCTTGCGGGTGATCTCCGGTGCGGTGAAGCCGGGCGTGCCGGCGGGCACCAGGAAGCCGCGGATGCCCTCGTCGGTGCGGGCCCAGACGACGGCGACGTCGGCGACCGAGCCGTTGGTGATCCACATCTTGGTGCCGTCGAGGATCCAGTCGGAGCCGTCGCGGCGGGCCCGGGTGCGCATGCCCGACGGGTCGGAGCCGAAGTCCGGCTCGGTCAGCCCGAAGCAGCCGATCGCCGTGCCGCTCGCCATGGCCGGCAGCCACTGCTCGCGCTGGGCTTCGGAGCCGTAGCGGTGGATGGCGTACATCGCCAGCGAGCCCTGCACCGACACCAGCGAGCGCAGGCCCGAGTCGCCGGCCTCCAGTTCGAAGCAGGCCAGCCCGTAGGCGAGGGCGGAGGTGCCCGCGCAGCCGTAGCCCTGCAGGTGCATGCCGAGCACGCCGAGCGAGCCGAGTTCCCGGGCGAGGTCGCGGACCGGCAGGCTGCCCTGCTCGTACCAGCCGGCGACGTCCGGCCGGACTCGCCGGTCGACGTAGGCGCGCACGGCCTCGCGCAGGGCGCGGCTCTCCTCGTCGATCAGCGCGTCGACGCCGAAGTAGTCCAGCACGGGCAGGGTCGCGGGCGGGGTCACAGTGATCGTCCTTTCGCAAGTACATCGAGGACGCCCCGGGCGACGGCGACGGCCATCGCGTCGAGCGCGTCGGAGGTCATCGCCGCCATGTGCGGCGTCGCCAGGACCCGCGGGTGGTGCAGCAGCGGATCGTCGGGCGAGGGCGGCTCCGGGGCGAACACGTCGACGGCGTAGCCGCGCAGCCGGCCGGCGTCGAGCGCGGCGAGGACGGCGGCGTTGTCGACGACCCCGGCGCGGGCGGTGTTGACCAGCAGCGCGCCCGGCGGCATCGACGCCAGCGCGGCGGCGCCGATCAGCCCGGCGGTCTGCGGGGTCTGCGGGACGTGCAGGCTCAGCACGTCGGCAGACCGGAGCACCTCGTCCAGCGGTGCCAGCCGGACGCCTGGTGGCGGTGCCACCGCCGCGACGTCGAACGCGAGGACCGTCATCCCGAGGCCCAGGGCGCGGGCGGCCACGCCGCGGCCGATCGCGCCCAGCCCGACCAGGCCCAGCGTGCGGCCGGCGAGCATGGTGCCGGTCAGCCCGGCGGCGACGACCGACGACGGCAGCGACCGGCCGGCGGGGAAGCCGCCGCCCGCGAGGGTCGCCACGGCGGGCGGCAGCTGCCGGGCGAGGGTCAGCGCGGCGAGGACGACGAACTCGGCGACCGACTCGGCGTTGGCGCCCGGCGTGCTGACCACCGGGATGCCCAGCCGCTGCGCCGCGTCGAGGTCGATGCCGTCGAGGCCGGCGCCGTGGCGGCCGACGACCCGCAGCCGCGGCGCGGCCTCGAGCATCGCGGCGGTGACGGGGGAGGAGCGCACGACGAGGGCGTCGGCGGTGGCGAGCGGGCCGGCGGCGAGGGCGGCCGGGTCGGTGACGCCGGCGACGCGCACCTCGCCGGCGGTCCGCAGCAGCTCCATCCCGGCGTCCGCGATCGGCTCGGTCAGCAGGATCTCAGGCATGCGGTCTCACCAGCCCGTGTAGCAGGTCACCGGCACCGTGTAGAAGTCGCGGGCGTAGCCGCCCTGCTCCCGCGGGCCGTGGTTGGAGTAGCCGGTGCCGCCGAACGGCAGGTGCAGCTCGGTGCCGGCGGTGGGCAGGTTGACGGTGACGATGCCGGCCCGCGCGTCGCGCTTGAAGCGCTCGGCGGCGGCGAGGGACGTGGTGACGATGCCGGCGGAGAGCCCGTAGCGGGTGTCGGCGGCGACCGCGATCGCCTCGTCGAGGTCGCCGACCCGGATGACGCAGGAGACCGGGCCGAAGATCTCCTCCCGGGCCACCCGCATGCCGTTGTGCGCGCCGGTGAGCAGCGTCGGGCGCATGAACTGCCCGTCGCTGGTGCCGCCGGCGGCCACGGTCGCGCCCTCGGCGGCGCCGATCGCGACGTAGCCGAGGTTCTGGGCGAGCTGCTGCGGGCTGACCACCGGGCCGACCTGGCTGCGCGGGTCGAGGGGGTCGCCGACCGTCAGCGCCCCGGCGGCGTCGGCGAGCGCGGCCACGAACCGGTCGTGGATGCCGTCCTGCACGATGAGGCGGCTCGACGCGGTGCAGCGCTGTCCGGTGCTGAAGAAGCTCCCGTCCAGGGCGCAGCGCACGGCCACCTCGAGGTCGGCGTCGTCGAGCACGACGAGCGGGTTCTTGCCGCCCATCTCCAGCTGGAAGCGCTTGTTGCCGTGGGCGAGGCACTGGCGGGCGACGTGGGCGCCGGTTCCGGTGCCGCCGGTGAACGACACGCCGTCGACGGCGGGCGAGGTGAGCAGCGCCTCGCCGGCTGTCCGCCCGGCCCCGAGGACCAGGTTGAACACGCCTGGCGGCAGGCCCGACCCGGCGATGATCCCGGCCAGCTCGCCGGCCGAGGCGGGCACCAGTTCGGCCGGCTTGAGCACGACCGCGTTGCCGTAGGCGAGCGCCGGCGCCACCTTCCAGGCCGGGATCGCGATCGGGTAGTTCCACGGCGTGATGACCGCGACCACGCCGAGCGGCCGGCGGCGCACCTCGGCGTGGACGTTGTCCCTGGTGGACGCGTACACCTCGCCCTGCGGCTGCAGCAGCTGGTGGGCGTAGTAGCGGAAGGTCTGCCCGGCTCGGACGACCTCGCCGCGCGCCTCGGCGAGCAGTTTGCCCTCCTCGCGGGCGAGCAGCACGGCGAGTTCCTCGGCGCGGCCGAGGATCGTGGTGCCGATCCGGTCGAGGACGGCCATGCGCTCGGCGACGGGTGTGCGGGCCCAGCCGGGCTGGGCGGCGCGGGCGGCGTCGGCGGCGGCGCGGGCGGTGTCCGGGCCGGCTTCGGCGTATTCGCTGACGATCTCGTCGGGCCGGGCCGGGTTCACGTTCGGGTGGCGGTCGCCGTCGACCCATTCGCCGCCGACGAGGCTGCGGTGCAGCATGGTCACACCCCCGCGGCCGCGACGGTCGCGGGCTCGGGGAAGTGGCAGGCGACGCGGTGCCCGTCCGCGGGGTCGGTCAGCACGGGCACGGTCGTCGCGCACACCTCCTGCGCCTTCCAGCATCGTGTACGGAAGCGGCAGCCGCTGGGCGGGTCGAGCGGGCTCGGCACGTCGCCGGTGAGGATGACGCGCTGCCGCTTGGTCTCGACGAGGGGGTCCGGGATCGGCACCGCCGACAGCAGCGCCTTCGTGTAGGGGTGCCGCGGGGACTGGTACAGCTCCTCGCACCCGCCCACCTCGACCACGGTCCCGAGGTACATCACCGCGATCCGGTCGCACAGGTGCCGGACCACGGCGAGGTCGTGCGCGATGAACATCATCGTCAGGCCCAGCTCCTCCTGCAGCTGTTCGAGGAGGTTGACGATCTGCGCCTGGACGGAGACGTCGAGGGCGGAGACCGGCTCGTCGGCCACGACGAAGTCGGGGCCGCTGACCAGTGCCCGTGCGATGCCGACCCGCTGGCGCTGGCCGCCGGAGAACTCGTGCGGGTAGCGGTCGTGCCAGCGGTCGCTGAGCCCGACCAGCCGCATGGTCTCCTGCGCCTTCGCCCGCCGCCCGGCCGCGGACAGGTCGGTGTGCACGAGGAGCGGCTCCTCGATGAGCTCGCCGATGGTCATGCGCGGGTTCAGCGACGCGTACGGGTCCTGGAAGATCATCTGCATCCGGCGGCGCATCGCCCGCATCCGGCGGCCGCCCAGCGTGGTCAGCTCGGTGCCGTCGAATGTCACGCTGCCCCGGCTGGGCCGCAGCAGCTGCAGGATGGCCCGCCCGGTGGTGGACTTGCCGCAGCCGGACTCGCCGACCACGCCGAGGATCTCGCCGCGGCGGATGTCGAGGTCGACGCCGGCCACCGCGCGCAGCCGGGCCGGCCGCAGGGAGCCGCGGCGGGGCACCTTGAAGTCGACCGCGAGGTCGCGCACCTGTAACAGGGTCGGCACCGGCGTTGTCATCGCGCCTCCATGGTCTGCTCGGCGAAGCGGTCCTCGTCCGAAAGCCAGCCGCCCGCGTCCGCCGGGCGCATGCCCCAGCAGCGGTTGAGCTGGCCCCGGTCCGGGATCTGATGGGTGAGGACGAGGTCGGGCACGGCGTCGGCGCAGGTGTCCCGGGCGTGCGCGCAGCGCGGCGCGAAGCGGCAGCCGGGCGGCATCGCGGTCAGCTCGGGCGGGCGGCCCGCGATCGGCCGCAGCCGTCCGCCGCGGACCAGGTCGAGGCGCGGCACCGAGCCGAGCAGGCCCCAGGTGTAGGGCATCTGCGGGCGGTGGAACAGGTCGACGGTCTCGGCCCGCTCGACGATCTGTCCCGCGTACATGACGTTGACCCGCTCTGCCATGCCGGCCACGACGCCGAGGTCGTGGGTGATGAGCAGGACGGCGGTGGCGGTCTCGCGGGCCAGGTCGCGCAGCAGGTCGAGGATCTGCGCCTGGATGGTGACGTCGAGCGCGGTGGTGATCTCGTCGGCGAGGATGAGCCGCGGGTTGCAGGACAGCGCCATCGCGATCATGACGCGCTGCCGCATGCCGCCGGAGAGCTGGTGCGGGTAGGCGGCGAGGCGGGTCTGCGCGGCCGGGATGCGCACCATCTCCAGCAGCTCGACGGCCCGGGTCCGGGCGGCCCGGCGGCTCAGCCCGAGGTGGGCCCGCAGGGTCTCGGTGATCTGCTTGCCGATGGTGAGCACCGGGTTCAGCGAGGTCATCGGATCCTGGAAGATCATCGCGATGCCCTTGCCGCGCACGGCCCGCAGCTCGCGGCGGCTCAGCGTGAGCAGGTCGCGGCCCTCGAAGAGCACCTGCCCGCCGGTGACCTGCCCGGCCGGCGGCACGATCAGGCCCATGACGGACTGCGCGGTCGCCGACTTGCCGCAGCCGGACTCGCCCACGAGCGCGACCATCTCGCCGGCGTCGACGGTGAACGAGACGCCGTCGACGGCGGTCACCGAGCCCCGCGCCGCGCGGAATTCCGTGCGCAGGTCGCGCACCTCCAACAAGGCCATCGAAACTCCCCAAAACTCGGTGCTCGAACGTCGCCATTCGTCAACCGGGAGTGTTGCACAGGCGATCTTCGTCGTCTAGGCTCCGGCGAGCGACGAATTACGTCGATTGAGAGTTGGAGCCCGATGACATCCAAAACCTCGATCGTGAAGGATCGCAACATCATCCGGGAGCTCGTGCAGGACCCGAGGCAGACCAACGTCGCACTGGCGGCCAAGGTCGGGCTCTCCGAGGGTTCGGTGCGGCGCCGGATCGACCGCCTGCTCGCCGAGGGCAAGCTGCAGTTCTCCGCGATCCCCAGCGCACCCTTCATGGGCCGCCCGGTGCACACGCTCTTCGAGATCCAGAGCGCCCCCGGCGCCACCGAGCAGCTCATCGACAAGCTCGCCGGCATGCCCGAGATGGCCTACGTCTACCACGTGACCGGCCAGTTCGACATCATCGCCGTCGGCTACTTCGCCTCCACCAACACCATGCGCCGGTTCTGGACCGAGCGCCTGGGTCACCTGGAGGGCGTCATGGAGAGCCGGTCGGTGATGGTCCTGCGGGTCGCCAAGCGGGCCCACGAGTGGGCGCGCGACCTCGCCGGCGCCGACGACGAACTGGAGCCGGGCTGGGACACCGGCACCGACCCCGGGTTATCCGGCTACGAGCACTGACCGGCAGGAGAGCCCACCATGTTGCGCATCACGCTGATCCGCTCGCTGACGGTCATCCCCGTCCTGCTCGGGATCTCGGTCATCTCGTTCCTGGTCATCCGCATGATCCCGGGTGACGTGATCAGCTCCATCATGGGCCAGGACTTCGGTGACCCCGTGGTCGAGGCTGAGATGCGCCGCTACTTCGGGCTCGACATGCCCGTGCACGAACAGTTCTTCACCTGGTTCGGCGACCTGCTGCGCGGCGACCTCGGCACCTCCATGCGCACCGGCCAGCCGGTGCTCGAGGAGATCCTGCAGCGTCTCCCGTCCACGCTGCTGCTGGCCGTCTCCGCGCTGCTCGTCGCCATCGCGCTGTCGATCCCGCTGGGGATCCTCAGCGCCACCCGCCGCAACGGTCCGCTCGACGCCGTCGCCCGCGTGGTGTCGCTCATCGGCCTGTCGGTGCCCAACTTCTGGCTGGGCATCCTGCTCGTCTACGTCTTCTCCGTCTCCCTCGGCTGGCTGCCCTCGCAGGGCGCCAGCGAGGGCGGCGGGCTGCTCGACAACCTGAAGTACCTGGTGCTCCCGGCCGTCACCCTGGGCGCCAGCCTCGCCGCCATCAACATGCGGATGACCCGATCCAGCATGCTGGAGGTGCTCAACCAGGACTACGTGCGCACCGCCCGCGCCAAGGGACTGGCCGAGCCCCTCATCATGGTCCGCCACGCCCTGCGCAACTCGCTCATCCCGGTCGTGACCGTGCTCGGCATCGAGCTCGGCGCGCTGCTCGGCGGCACCGTCATCGTCGAGCAGGTCTTCGCCTGGCCCGGCCTGGGCACGATGGTCATCCGCGGGATCAGCCAGCGCGACTACCCGGTCGTCCAGGGCACCCTGCTCTTCCTCGCGTTCTTCTACGTCCTGGTCAACTACCTGGTCGACCTCGTCTACACCTACCTGGATCCGAGGCTGCGCAGTGGTCACTGAAGTCGATACCGTCACGGAGGTCCAGGCGCGCCGGCTCGGCCGGCTGCGTACGGTCGGCGGGCGTGGCGGCGCGCTGCTGCGGCAGCTGACCCGGGACAAGGTCGGCGCCGTGGGGTTCACCATCGTCCTGCTCATGGGTGCGGCCGCGGCCCTGGCCCCGGTCATCGCGCCCTACGACCCGACCGCGATGTCCAACCAGCGGCTCGCCACGCCCGGCGGGACCTTCCTGCTCGGCGCCGACGAGGCCGGCCGCGACCTGCTCAGCCGGGCCCTCTACGGCGCGCGCACCTCACTCGCCGTGGGCCTCGTGGTGGTCGGCTGTGCCGCCGTCGTCGGCGTGCTGCTCGGCCTGCTCGCCGGCTTCTACCGGGGGGTCCTCGACGCGATCATCACCCCGGTCACCGACGTCATGTTCGCCTTCCCGACCCTGCTGCTCGCCCTCGCCGTCGTGGCCGCCCGCGGGCCGGGCACCGAGAACCTGATCTTCGCCCTGGTGCTGGTGTTCATCCCCAGCTTCGCCAGGGTCGTGCGGGGCACGGCGATGTCGGTGCGGCGCGAGCCGTTCGTGGAGTCCGGGCAGGCGGCCGGGCTCAGCAACGCCCGCCTCATCTTCAAGTACGTGCTGCCCAACTCGATCGCGCCGATCGCCGTGCAGTTCACCACGAGCATCGCCTACGCCATCCTCATCGAGGCGTCGCTGGGCTACCTCGGCCTCGGCGTCCAGCCGCCGGCGCCGTCCTGGGGCTCGATGCTGGCCAACGGCAAGGCCTTCATGGAGCTGTCGATCTGGCCGTCGGTCGTGCCGGGCGTCTGCATCATGATCACGGTGCTCGGGTTCAACCTGCTCGGCGACACCCTCCGCGACGTCCTCGACCCGCGGCTGCGTGGCCGCGCCAACCGCTGAACTGGAGCCCTCCGTCGTGGAATCCATCGACGAGCACGTCGTCCGCCGGCTCACCGAGTGGTCGTCCGAAGCGCCCACCGGCCCCTCCGGCGGCACCGACGACGCCGACGACACCGGGGTCGACCGCACGGTCCTGCTGGACTACTGGGAGGCCCAGGTCCAGGCCCGTCATCTGGACCTTGCGCTGCGCTGGCTGCAGGCCCAGAAGGAGGGCTTCTACACGATCGGCTCCAGCGGCCACGAGAGCAACGCCGCCGTCGCCCTCGCCCTGCGCCCGAGCGACCCGGCGCTGCTGCACTACCGCTCCGGCGGGTTCTACGCGGCCCGGGCCGGTCAGGTGCCCGGCGCCACCCCGATCAGCGACGTGCTGCACTCGGCGGCGGCGTCCCGGCGCGACCCGATCTCCGGCGGCCGGCACAAGGTGTTCGGCCACCGTGCGCTGAACATCATCCCGCAGACCTCGACGATCGCCTCGCACCTGCCGCGGGCGATGGGCCTGGCCTTCAACGTCGGCCGGGGTGCCGGCTCGGTGTACCCCGACGACGCCGTCGTCGTCTGCAGCTTCGGCGACGCGTCGCTGAACCACTCCACCGCCGCCGGCGCGCTCAACGCCGCCGGCTACAGCGCCCACCAGGGCCTGCCGCTGCCGCTGCTGCTCGTCTGCGAGGACAACGGCATCGGCATCAGCACCCGCTCGCCGCACGGCTGGGTCCGGCGCGTCCTGTCGTCGCTGCCCGGCATCGACTACGTCCAGGCCGACGGCACCGACCCCGCCGACCTGCTGGCCGTCGCGGCCGACGCTGCGCGGCGGGTCCGCGCCGAGCGTCGGCCGGTCGTGCTGCACCTGGGCACCGTGCGGTTCATGGGCCACGCCGGCTCCGACGCCGAGCTGGCCTACCGCGGCCGGTCGGAGATCCTCGCCGACTACGCCCGCGACCCGATCCTCGCCACCGCCGCGGCGCTGGCCCGCCGCGGCATCCTGAGCCCGGCCGAGAGCCTGGCCGGCTACGAGCACGCCCGCAAGCTCGTCATGGACGAGGCGCGGCACCTGGTCGGCGCGGTCGAGCGGCTCGCGTCGCCGGACGCCGTCACCGCGCCGCTGACCGCCCGCCGCCCCGCCGCCGTCACCGCGGCCGCCGCCCGCGCCGGCGCCGACCGTGCACCGGCCTTCGGCGGGAAGCTGCCGGAGGAGCGCGGGCCGCTCACCCTCGCACAGTCGATCAACGCCGCCCTGCACGACGCCCTGCTGACCCACCCGGGCGCCCAGGTCTTCGGCGAGGACGTGGCCCGCAAGGGCGGCGTCTACGGCGTCACCCGCGGGCTGCGCAAGGCGTTCGGCGCCGGCCGGGTCTTCGACACGCTGCTCGACGAGCAGTCGATCCTCGGGCTGGCGCTCGGCGGCGCGCTGGCCGGCGCCCTGCCCATCCCCGAGATCCAGTACCTCGCCTACCTGCACAACGCCGAGGACCAGCTGCGGGGCGAGGCCGCGTCGCTGCGGTTCTTCTCCGCCGGGCAGTACCAGAACGGCATGGTCGTGCGCATCGCCGGCCTGGCGTACCAGAAGGGCTTCGGCGGCCACTTCCACAACGACAACTCGGTCGCCGTGCTGCGCGACATCCCCGGCCTCGCGTTCGCCGTCGCGTCGCACCCCGCCACCGCACCCGACCTGCTGCGCCAGTGCCTCGCCCTGGCCGAGACGGAGGGTCGGGTGTGCGTGCTGCTGGAGCCGATCGCCCTGTACCACACCCGCGACCTGCACACCGAGGGCGACGGCCGCTGGCTCGCCCCGTACGCGGCCCCGTCGGACTGGGCCGAGGCGCCGTTCGGCGCGGTGCGGACCGTCCGCGACGGCGCCGACCTGGCGGTGGTCACCTTCGGCAACGGCGTGCCGATGAGCCTGCGGGTGGCCGGAGTGCTGGCCGGCGAGGGCGCCGAGACCCGCGTGGTGGACCTGCAGTGGCTCGCGCCGCTGCCGGCGGCGGCGCTGCTCGCCGCGCTCGCCGGCGTGGACCGGGTCCTCGTCGTCGACGAGACCCGCGCGGGCGGCGGCGTCTCCGAGGCGGTCGTCGCGGCCCTGGTCGACGCCGGCTTCGCCGGCCGGATCGCCCGGGTCAACAGCGTCGACAGCTACGTCCCGCTGGGCCCGGCCGCCGACCAGGTGCTGCTCGGCGAGGCGGACATCCTGGCCGCGGCCCGCACCCTGCTCGCCTGACCCGGCGCCGCCCACGCCCTGTTCCGCACGGTCGAGCAGCTGCGCGCGATCACCGACACGGCGACGAAGACCACCCGGCGGGCCCGCCGTGACGTGCAACGGCGTGCCGCGACGCCCTCGCCCCGGGCCGTGCCGACGGTACCGCCACCGCCGGTGGTCGACGAAGCGGTGGTCGCTGCGCCGTTCACGGTGGTCGGCCGCCTGGTGTGGTGTTGGGGTGTACCCCAGAATCACAGCGCACAGCGCAGTCTGGCGCGGGGAGATCGGTCGGTAGGGCGGGATCACGTCGAACGATGCGTCGGTCAGTTGAGCGCCTTCACGATCAGGGCGAGTAGTTCGTCGTGGAAACGGCCGGTACTCAGCAGAGCGTTGCGGGGACCGGACAGCAGTGGCGCACCCTGAAGGTCGGTCGCTCGGGCGCCGGCCTCGGCGAAGATCACCGGGAATGGGGCCAGGTCTTCGTAGCCCATCTCGTCGCCGGCGATCAGGATCGCGTCGGTCAGGCCGGTGAGGAGGGCGCCGACGCCGAAGATGTAGCCGCTGGCGTGGGTTGCCTGATGCAGGGCGACGACCAGGTCGGTGGGCCAGTAGGTGAAGTTGACCATTTCCACCCGGGCCTGGCTGAGGTCGGGGGTGTCGCGGAGGGCGGGTGGCGCTTCGCTGTCACCCGTGCGTATACGGCATCCTTGGCCGCGGCCGGCGTAGACCATCTGGCGGGCGATGGGGTGGTGGCGGATACCGATCGCCGGGCCGTGCTCGTCCTCGTAGGCGATGTTCAGGGCGAAGACCGGTACCCGGTGGGCGAAGTACGCGGTGCCGTCGATCGGGTCGACGATCCAGCGGCGGCCGCTGGTGCCCTGTGCGGCTCCGGTCTCCTCGCCGTAAAAACCGTCGCCGGGGAACTGGGTACGCAACGTCGTGCGAATCAGGTCCTCCCGAGTGTGTCAAGGACGGCCGAAACCCCCAGATGACCGTTGACAATGGTGACGCCGGACCGGCTGGGACGAGGACGGTGCCGTCGCGGCGCTTGCGTCACCCTACCCACGGCCGTGGGTTCAAGGTCATTTGTCGGTATGACGCGATGGCCTGGACTGCCGGTACTCGTGCCAGTCCTGTGCGGCCGTCATGATGCGTTTGGTCCATGGGTCTGGGTGGTCGCCGCCGGTCTCGGTCCAGAGTCGTGCGTTGGCGGCTGCGAACGTGTTCAGTCCGGCGGTGCTTGCGGCTTGCCAGGAGGGAATGTGTGTGGCGTATTGCTCGGCGGATTCGGGGCTGTGTCCGGCGGCGATGAGCCAGATCGTCCAGTACGCGGTGTCGAGCCAGGGCGCGCCTCGTGTGGCCCAGCCCCAGTCCACGATCCGGGTGTCGTCGCCGATGATCACGTTGCTGTTGTTCCAGTCGGTGTGCAGCAGAGTGTCACCGGCGAAGTGCTGGAGGTCGGCTTCGTGGCTGACGTAGGCGGCAAGGCGTTGTGTCGCGTCCCGTAGCTCGATTCGCGGTGCCGGTAGCTCACCGACGCGGCGGACGAGGTCTGCGACCTTGGGCAGGTCTGCGGAGCCCGGCCGGTAGTCGGCGTGGCGGCCGGGCAGGGCCTCGAAGATGAGGATGTTCCATCCGCTGGTCACGGTGTGGGCGATCAGCGCGGGGGCAACGGAGCGCACGTAGGAGGCGACATCGGCCTCGCGCTGCTGTGTCCAGACCCAGCGGTGGTCGATCGGGAGCGCCTTCACGAAGTACGTCCCGGTTGCCGTGTGGAGCTTCGCCGCGACGGCGCTGTTCAACCCCTCGGCCGGCGACTCGGTGGACAGGACAGGTCCGGTCGTCGCTTCGATCGCCGCCAGCGCGGCCGGTGGGAGCTTCTCGTACGGGACACGGATGGTTGACAAGGTTGTTCCTCGCAGGGATGCGGTGCCCCGGGCGGCGCCGCCATGGCACGGCTGCCGCCCGAGGCTCCTACGTCTCGGTCCGGGGGTCAGCGGTAGGGATTGTCGTCGCCACAGCCAGGCTGGTTGGTGCGGGTGAGAGCCTCGACGTTGGCGACGATGACGACGCCGACGGGTTCGGCGGCGCGGCCGGCGGGCACCGGGGTGGTGCTGGTCGGTGCCGGGCGGCGGGTGATCTGGACAGCGGTGACGGTCATGCTGGGTTCCTCTCGCCGTGCTGACAGTAGTGTTCCAGTGGTGCCTTCGCCGCCTGGTACACGCGCGCCATGGGTCGGCATACCCGGCAGGTGGAGGAGAGCGTGCAGCCGCTGCATCCACCGGTGCGAAGCATTTGGGCGTCTGCGATCGCGGGCAGACGCAGCAGCCCTTCGGGGCCTTCCGCGATCAGGCTGATGGGGTGGTCGCGGCCGACCTTGCACATCGTGGCGAAGCCGTGCGGGTCGACGTGGAAGGACGTGTGCCCGGCGGGACAGCCGGCGAAGATCGCGCTTTTGTCGAGGTAGCCCGGCGCCTGCGTGCCGAGGGTTGCACCGTTCCCGGTGTACGTCGGCGAGATGGACCCGTACTCGTTGCGGGGAAAGCCGATCTCGTCGATCAACGCGCGCATGTCGTCCAGCTCGGCGACGTTGTGTTTGGTGACGATGATCGTCACCTCGATGGGCAGGTCTGCGACTGCGGCTGCCTGCAAGCCGCGGTACATGTTCGTGAATGCGCCCCGGGTCTGGGTGAGGGCGTCGGCGGTCTCAGGGCTCGCCCCATACATCGAGACCGTGATCTTGTGCGGTCGTCGCGCTGTGAACATCGCGAGGTGGTCGCGGCGGGCGAGGCGCGAGCCGTTGGTGAGGATCTCGACCATCATCCCGGCGTCGTGGGCGCGTTCGTAGGCCGGCGGGAAGTCGGGGTCGATGAGGGGCTCGCCGCCGGTGATCTGGAACCAGAGCACGCCCATGTCCCGCAACATGTCGATCAACGTCAGCTTCTCGTTCAGCGGTAACCCGGCGAACGGTCGTTGCTCCAGGTAGCAGTGTTCGCAGGCGAAGTTGCAGCCTTTGTTGATCTCCCAGGATGCCCGGCTGTAGGTGACGGGTGAAGTGGAGGGACGGCGTACCGTCACGACGCTGCCGGTCGGGCGCCCGGCGAGGTCGATCCGCCATGCTCGCCGGGCAGCGTCAGCGAACCACGACGGCACCGGGTGCCCGTGCGTCGCCGCCACGGCAAGCTCCTCGTAGTTCGCTCCGGGAAGCTGCATTCCCGTCTGTGCACCGGGCCGTACGGCAACGTAGATATCCTCCTGCGGGCTGACGATCACTGGCATCTGTGCCCCTTTCGGTTCTGCGTCTGGAAGCGGCTTGGTGTGCGAATCGGTACTGTTCACGGCTGTGCGCTCGTGCTGTTTGCCGGATCGGCGAGCCAGGCGCGCGCCCACTGCATCCACTGGCAGGGATGCGGAGCCAACCGCGCCCAGGTGCTCAGGCAGCCTCCGCACATGCCGTCACGAGCAACGTGCACGGCGACGACCATGCGGACCTGATCGGCCAAGTCCGGCAGGTGCGGCAGGGCCGTCAGGTCGCTGGGTTTGACGGGGGTCATGGCTGCAACTCCTCCTGACGGCTCGGCGCGTCGCCACTCAATCGCAGCGCCTCGGCCACGCCCCGCTCGGTGACCTGGAATTGCCTGGGTCCGCGTGCGCCCTGGATGGATTTCACGGCGCGGATGAGTCCGGCCGCACGAAGCGCATAGAGGTCTGCCAGCGGGAACTGGCGGTGGGCAACCCACGCGAAGTGCTCCCTGACATAGGTATTGACCGCCCCGGTCATCGCCAGCAACAGTTCGGCCTGCGTGTCGGTGAGCCTCAACATGTGACGGTCCCCGCATGGCAACTGGGCTGGTGCTGCGCCGCCAGCGTCGGCGGGCTCGCTGTTGCTGTTGGCGGGTGCTGGTCGGCCAGACGCTGCGCCTGCGTGACGCCTCGGTCGGTCAGCTCGAAGTTCTTGGCGCTGCGCATCCCGACAGGGGTCTCCGCCGAGCGGACCAACCCCGCCGCCCGCAACGCGTACAGGTCCGCCATGGCGTAGGGGCGGCGGCGGATCCAGACCACATTCCGGTTGATCTTCATCTGCATCCCGGCATCCATCGCGAGCAGGAGCGCCATTTGACCATCGGTCAACGTCAACACGAGTTGCTCCCACCTGACTCGTCCGCTGCGCTGCTGGCGCTGCACTCCAGGCGATGCTCAGCGGCGTTCACTGATCGGTTCACGGTTTCCTCCCCAGCCGCGTCACTCGGCAGGGTCACTCCACAGGCGGACGGCCGTATTGGTGCAGGACCGAGGACGCCCACTCGGCTTGCGGACAGGGATGCCAGGCGAGCCGACCGGCATCGGCCATGCATCCGGCACACAGCCCGTCCGGTGTCGCGCTGTGCGCGCGGACGACCTCGGCGGCGGTGGCGGCCAGCCGCCCCACACCTTCGGCATCAGACCCCGCGTCATGGGCCATCACGGCTCCGCCTTCACGCATCCAGCGAACAGACCCGCGCCGCACCGTCATGGCCGTTCGAGCACGCTCGGGCTGTGATGGTCGTTGTCCGGCTCATCGCACGAGGTCCTGCCAGACGGCGCCACGATCGGCGGGATGCAGCGGACCGCCCGGCATCTGCGGCTGCCCACCACTCGGGCGCTGCGGGGTTGGACGGTTCGAGTCGAGGTCGATGGTGCCGCGGGGTGGACACCGCAAAAGAAGGATCGCTGCTGGCTGCCTCGTCTGGTTCCGGTGTGCAGGATGGTCGGGGCGGTTTCGACCGTATCGGCGCTGCGGCGGCGCATTGTCCGTTATGGCGTGCGCCGCTTGCGGCGATAGCCGCCGCCTTTCGGCCGGAGCCGGACGCCTGCCGTGGTCAGCACGCCGTGGACGGTGCCGTACGCGCACCCCATCGCACGGGCGATCCGGCGCAACGACTGCCCTTGCCGGAGGTAGCGGCGTTGCATCTCGTCGCGGACCTGATCGGTCCGCCACTTCGCCACCACCGTGGTGGTCGAGCGGACGGCGTCCCTGCCGGTCATAGCGGGTCCATTCGGGGTGTGAGGCGGGCGGTATGCCGGTGGGTTCGGTAGGTGCGGGGTGGCCCTGTTGCCCGGGGAGGCTCGGGTGGGGCCACCCCGCAGGGCAGCGGCTCGCCCTCGGCGGTAGAGGGGTTGGCGCCGCTGCCCGGCCGCCCGTCCCGGACCGGGGACGCGGACGGTCCGGTACGTGCACACACCGCCTGTGAAGTGCCGTCATCCGTACACCGCCACCGCTGTCTCGGCGATCAGGTCGTCGGTGGCGGTCAGGATCTGGTGGACCGCCGGGTGGTGTTCCTCGACCCGGGCGGTCATCCGTCCAAGCAGGTCCCGTAGGTCGGGTCGGTCCAGATACAGCACGGAGGTGAGGTTCAGTGCGTGGATCAGGCCGCCGAGCGCGTCTGTCTGCGTGTCGGGGTGGGTGTAGCCGGTCAGGACGCTGCACAACCGGCCGCGTACCCGGGCGATGTTGCCCGGGTCGGTCGGCGGGTACAGGCGTCGTCCACGGCCCAGACCGCGCTTGACGACCTCGCGGGCGAGGTCCCCGGCATACAGGCCGGCCGTGGTGCGCTCATAGGCGTGCACGGCGAGGGCGCGGATCGCCTCCCGCAGCGCCATCGACCGCTGCCGTTCCGACACCGACCTGACCCGGCCGCCGCCGAGCGCGGTGATCGCCCAGTCCGCGACCGGGTCCCCGGACACGTCCGGGTTGACCACGATGACCTGCGGACCGACCACGCGGAGCCGTTCGAGCGGCTGGAGCTGGTTGTCCTGGCCCTGCCGCCACAGCGGCCTGAGCAGATGGTCGATGATGACCGCCCCGGCCAGGGCCACGGCGAGGGTGCCGGCGTGGGCGAGGGGTTCGCCGGTCTCGGAGTGGGTGAGGAAGAACAGCTCCACCCGCAGCGGCTGCCGCAGGTTCGGTGGTGGTGCCTCGCCGATCGGATAGGCCATGACCGGTCACCACACCGCCCCGGCGAGGGCACGCAACCGCCGGTGCACGCCGCCGTAGCCGGTCGCACCGCGCAGGACGGCGGTGTCGATCGCGGCGTGCATCGTGTAGTTCGGGTCGCAGACGTTGCCCGGCGCCGCCCGCCCCGCCTGTGAGACGAGCTGGTACGCGTCGAGGACGTCCAGGCCGGTCAGTTCCACGACCCAGTCGACCAGGTCACGCTGGCTGATGCGGTAGGCGTCCTCGAGCGGCCGGGCAGCACCGATCGACATCAGCTGGTGGTCGGTCTCGATCCGCGGCCACGGCGTCGCAACGCCCTTGATGACGTCGACGGCAAGCGTGACCCGCATCGCGCACTCGACCCCGACACCACACACCTCCCCCTGGCCTTGGCGGGCGTGCCCATCCCCGAACGCCAGCAATGCGCCGGGCACGTTGACGCCGAGGTACAAGGTGGTCCCGGCCCGCAGCTCCGGGACGTCGAGGTTCCCGCCGTGCGCGTCCGGGACGATCGAGTAGCGGACCTCCCCGCCCGCCGGCGCGACCCCGACCGTGCCGAGCATCGGATCGAGCGGCAACTCGACCGTGTACTCCGACCGGCGGGCGTGGTAGCGGACCACGCCGGCGTGCCGGTCGATGTCGTACTGCCAGACCCGCTCCTCGAGGGGCAGGTGCAGCATCGCCGTGGTGTGGGTCGCGGTCAGGGCGCCGAAGTGCGGGAACGTCGCGGACATGCCCCAGTCCCGCGCCGGGTCCAGCGACAGCAGGTGCACGGCGAGCGTGTCGCCGGGCTCCGCGCCCTGGACGTAGAACGGCCCGACGACAGGATTGAACAGCTCGCACACCTTCGACGGCAGGTCATCCACGGTCAGCACCGCACCGCTGAAGCAATCCTCGGCGACGGTGCGCAGGACCTGCCCGGGGCGGAGCATCGTCACCGGTTCAGCGCCGCCGAACGTGTAGAGCGTCGGCTCGTCCTGCGCATAGTCCACGACGCTGATCGACTGCGTCATAGCCGGCCGTCCTGGCCGAGACCGGACAGCGTCGGGCGGCGACCGGCCGCGTAGAGGCCGATCAGGACGACGGCACCGACACCGATCCAGATGAACCCGAGCTGCTGGGCGGCGATGTTGGCGTTGATGACGACGTAGCCGAGGATCGCGAACCCGGCGGCTGGGACGATCAGGTGCGACCACAGGTTCCGGGACCGTTTCCGGATCAGGTAGTGCCAGACCACGGCCACGTGCAGGACGAGGAACGCGGTCAGCGCCCCGAAGTTGATCAGGCTGGAGAGCAGCGCGATCCCGTCGGAACGCCACGCCATGTACAGGCCGATCCCGACCGACAGGACACCAGTGAGGGTGATCGCGTTGGCCGGGACACCATGCCGGACCGAGATCTTCCGCAGGAAAGCCGGGAGCTGCCGGTCACGGGCCATCGCGAACAACAACCTGGAGGTCGCGACCTGCGCCACCAGCGAGTTGGCGACACCCCACGCGATGGCGGTGGCGACAGCGCACAGCGTCGCCAGCCACGCCCCGCCCGCCTGCCGAGCGGCGTCATAGAAGGCCGTGCCTCCCGGGTCACCGTTCGCCAGCAACCCCGCCGGGTCTGGTACGAGGAGCGCGGCGACCCAGGTCTGCACGATGAACAGCACGCCAGCGAGGGCGAGCGCAGCGGCCATCGCTCGGCCGATCTGGCTTGGGCCGCCCTTGTTCTCCTCGGCCAGCATGGAGATGCCGTCGAAGCCGAGGAACGACAGCACAGCGATCGACACGGCGCCGAACACCAACGGCCACGTGAAGGTGCTGCTGTTGAACAGCGGCTCCCACGAGAACCCGCGACCGCGGCCGTCCAGCAGCGCGTTCACACCGATGACGAGGAAGACCGCCAGGACGATGAGTTCACCGATCAACATAATCCTGGTGATCAAGGCAGTCATCCGGATACCGAGCAGGTTGATGACCGTGTTGAACCCCACGAAGCCGAGCAGCCACGCCCACACCGGCACCGCCGAGACAGTGGCGTGCATCGCGACCGCCGCGATCAAATACAGCAGACTCGGCACCAGCAGGTAGTCCAGCAAGATCGCCCACCCGGCCAGGAACCCGACCGGCGCACCGATGCCCCTGCCGGCGTAGTTGTAGACCGACCCAGCGAGCGGGAACGCCTTCACCATCTGGGCGTACGAGGCAGCGGTGAACACCATCGCCACCATCCCGACCAGGTACGCAAGCGCGACCATGCCACCGGAGCCGTTGTACACCGACCCGAAGATCCCCATGGGCGCGATCGGCACCATGAACACCAGGCCGTAGAACACCAGGTCACGCAACCCCAGCGTCCGCCGAAGCCCCGACTCATTTCCGGTTGCCATCGCCGGTACCGGCTTGCCGTACTCAACCGGTAGGCGCTGTTCCGTACTCATCGCTGCTGTCCTCCCCATTGGTCAACTTCGCCGCCAGCCACGAGGGCTGGCAGGCATGGCTCATCACGCGCGCCACCGCCGGACGCGCGGATGCTGTATTTCGTTGTTGTCGTTCGACAGTGCTCTAGGACTGCCCGCCGCCTCAGCCAGCGCGGCGACGGCGGGCAGGGCTCTAGATCCGCCAGACGAACACCAGGTCGTCTGCGGATGCCGCTACGCGGACCTCGGCGAACAGATTCCGGAACACCCGACGAAACTCCTCGTTCGCGACCCCGTCGACCAGGAGGACTGACTCGCCCTCCACGCGGTCCCGCACGAGCCGCTCCACGACCCGCGCGTCAACACCATCGCGGCGGCAGCCGCACAAGAACACGTACAGGCGGTCACCGTTCGGCCCCCATGACAGTTGCAGCGTCTGGTCGCAGCCGTCGCACACCAGTAGCGAACCGAGGGCTAGTTCGTCGTTCTGGTGCGTACGAGTGCCACGAGCGTTGTTGGTTGGTCCGCTCGTCGCGTCGGCCGTTGTACCAGGTGACGAGCCGCATACTGGGCGACGAGCCGTCAGCATGAACCCCTCCATCGTGGCCGGCAGTCCGAGCGGGCTGCGCGCCGATCGTTGTGCGCTGTCAGCCAGCGAGGTCCGCCGGACCGGGGTAACCCGCCATTCAATCTGGCCGAGTCGGGCGTTGACGGAAGCTCCCGGCACGTCGTTCCGTCCTCTCCCTTTGGCGATTCCGGCGAGACTGGCCTCGACACTGAGCACTGGGCGCGCTTGGTTGCCCCGGGTACAGGTCATCGGTCGTCCGATGCGGCGTGGTGCGACTGGCTGTGTTTCTCGCACCCGGTGAGGTGTTCGTGGGCTGCCAGCGCATCGCGGCACGGCCATGCCTGCTGGCAGGCCAGGCATCCTGGGCGTCGCACGCTGAACGGCGGCCAGCGGAACCCGTACTCGATCCATGCCCGGTCCGGCTGGTGACTGCGCCAGCGGCGCGCCGCGTCGACGCAGGCAGTGTGTGCAGCCGGCGTCGCCGATTTGGATGTGGCGGAGCCCGGTCCACCACTCTTCGTTGCTGGGCCTGCGGACCGACTCACAACATCACCGCCAAAGCGTCACCGTTTAGTCTTAGGCGCGCCTAGTCTCGCAGGTGCGACTAGATCCAGACAAGTTGTGTGGCGAAGTTTCTTCCTCGTCCCGCTATGGCATGCTGACCTCGTGCCGAACTGGCCTACTTTGAGACGCAGGCGCCTCGCTCGCGAGCTGAGCAATTTGCGTGAGTCCATCGACATGACGATCGAGGAAGCTGCGGCGAGCGCGGGAATCTCGCCGTCTCACCTGTCGCGGGTTGAGCGTGCGCTGGTCGGCGTCCGCGTGCCGGCGGTGCGAGCGCTGCTGGCGACGTACGGCGCGAATGCCGCAACGGTCACGAGCTTGGTAGAGGTCGCCCAGACTGCTGCACAGCGTGGCTGGTGGCATCGATACGCGGGCAGCATCCCCGACAAGTACGCGACCTACATCGGGTTCGAGTCCGATGCGTCGCGCATATGGAACTTCGAGGTCATCTCGATTCCAGGGTTGATGCAGACCGAGCGGTACACCCGTTCAATCCTCCAAGGCGGCGTCGCCCGCCTTGGAGAGGAGGAGATCGAACGACGGGTTGAGGTTCGCATGCGTCGTCAGGCGCTTCTTCATCGCGAGAACCCTCCAGCACTGTGGGTGGTTCTCGATGAGGCCGCGATCCGTCGGCAGGTCGGCGGGGCCGAGACCATGGCCGAGCAGATGGATCACCTCGTGACCATCGCAAGCCTGCCGCACGTCGACGTCCAGGTGATCCCGTTCGCAGCGGGCGCGCATCCCGGCACGCCCGGCGCGTTCGTCGTGCTCGGTTTCGCGGACCCCGGCGATCGGGACGTCGTCTACATCGAGACCATGGCCGGCGATCTCTATCCTGAAGTTGACGCCGACGTGCGGGGAGCGATGCAAGCATTTGATCGACTGAGGGCGATGGCGCTCAGCCCGGATGACTCGGCGTCGATGATTCGGGATGTTGCAAAGGAGTTCGCGTGATCGACTTTAGCCGTGCAACGTGGCGGAAGAGTACAAAATCCCAGCAAAACGGCCAATGCGTCGAACTGGCGCGAGTAGGCGGGGTCATTGGCGTGCGGGACTCCAAGGAGCCAGATGGCCCAGTACTGGCGTTCACGGTCGAGGAGTTCGCCTCGTTCCTCGACGGCGCCGCGAAGGGCGAGTTCGACGATCTTCTCTAGGGCCCGTGGCTCGGCCAGCGAACACCTCAGCGTGTAGCTCCGGACGCCCGGCCCGATGCTGCCACCGCGCCGGGCGCCCTCGCCACACTCACGTGTGCAACCTCGCGAGTTTCGGTCACAGATCGTCAAACTCACCCTTGTTCGCGCCCGCGAGGAACGCACACCATTCCGAGTGCGTGAACTCGAGCACCGGGCCATCCGGGTTCTTGGAGTCCCGCACGGCAACACCGTCGGGCAGGGGCGCGACCTCCACACAGTCGCCGCTGAGGCTCTCAGTGCTCTTGCGCCACACCAGGCGCTCGGACGCATCCGACATGTTGACTCCCTTCACTGCGTTAAGACCGACACTGCCACAAGGCGGCGCCGACGACTAGTCTTCAAGCTCGACTAGACTTGATCGGTACGTGGCGACAGAACAGGACGAGCCGATGCAGATGCAGATGGACGAGTTGCAGAGCATCCTGCGCAAGGTCGAGCGGTCAGTGTTCCGCCTCGAAACGCTGAGCTCCTACACCGCACCGGGCGAGGCAGACCTGCTGCGCGCATTCAACGATGGGCACCCGATGCCGCCACGCGGCCCTGACACCGACCCATGGCTTCGGATGCTCGCCGACAGCGTGCAAGCCGGCAGACACTGGAGCAGGGTCCACCTGCTGGACCGCCCGCTGACGGACTACCTTCGGTTCGAAATCCTGGGCTACCAGGGAAACGTCGCGGCCGGCGAAGACGTCCGCATCGCCGACCGAGCCGACGCACCCGAGACGCTGAGCGCGCTTACACGCGACTTCTGGTTGCTCGACGATGCACTCGGGGTGGTCATTGAGTACGACGGAGACGGCCGACGCCTGTCCATGGAGCCAACCCGTGACGTAGGCGGCTTTGTCGATCAACGCAATCTCGCGATGGCACACTCGGTCCCGCTCCTGGACTACCTCCCAACGGTCCAAGACGAGTTGCGTAGATCCTGGTGAGTCCAGTGGCTGACGACCGGGCCGCGCTCGCGTCCCGACTGCGTGAACTCCGCGAAGACGCCGGCCTGTCGACCACCCGGCTCGCCGCGGACCTGAGTTGGTCACAGTCGAAGGTCTCCAAGATTGAGAACCGTCGAACGAAGCCTTCCGTCGCCGACGTCCAGGCGTGGGCGACCACCACAGGCGCCTCGGACGAGGTCACCGCCGAGCTGGTAGACGTCGCGGAGTCCATCCAGGTCGCGTCCATCATCTGGGACAGGACACTGAGTGGCGGGCGCGCTGCGCATCAACGGAACATCGCGCGCCTTCTTGCCGACGCCACGCGTATGCAAGTCTTCCAGCATGCGGTGGTGCCCGGCCTGCTTCAGACAGCCGAGTACGCCCGCAGCGTGCTGGCTCTTGCCGATGTGTTCGGCGTCGGTGATACGGCACGCGCGGCGGCGGCACGTATCGAACGGCAGTCGGCACTCTACGAGAAGGGCCGACAGTTCGACTTCCTCATCTCTGAAGCCGCGCTGCGATTCCGCCCAGTGTCTTACGATGCGCTCGCTGCCCAGTACGACAAGATTCTCTCCGTCTCCACGCTTCCCGGGGTGAACGTCGCAGTCATGCCGACTGGCGCACCACCCTCGACGGTCCACGCGCATTCCTTCGTGATCTACACACTGCCCGACGGAACCCAGTTCACGACCGTTGAGACCTACACCCGCGAGCTGACACTGACTGACCCAGAGGAGATCAGCGTCTACTCCCGGGTGTACGAGTCGCTCTTGGCGGACTCGGCAGCCGACCAGCAGGCTCGTGAACTACTGATCGGCTTGCGAAGCGAGGCCATGAATGCGGCGCGACGAGACATGGATCTTTGACGACGGGAGCCGACGCCATCACGCGACCGACGCACCGCAGTGACTGGGATACTGGCCCACTCCCGACAAGGTCGTAGAGAGTACGCCGTGGGCATCACGGCGGGCAGCAGCACCGACGCCGCCGAAGACCTGGCGGTCCGCGCCGCGGTGCACCCGGACATGGCCGGTCCGGCGCTGGAGAAGTCCGCCGACGAACTGGAGCAGGCGTAACGCGCCACCGGCTGGCTGCGCCCCAACACCGACGACGAATACGACGGGTGGAGACCACCCCGTGTGCTGCCCGTCCGTGGGGCGATGCTTGCCAAAGCCGACGCCGAGTTCGACCGCGCATACACCGTGCTTGAGGAGGTCGGCGCCTGGCTTCGCTCGGACTGGACTCGTCCGGCGCCGTGTTCACGACCAGGCCCGGCGCCGCAACCGGATGCGCGAGGCCATCACCACGGCCAAGAACGAGACGGCCAAGAACGCAACGGACCGCACCCGGGACTGCTGACCAGCTGAGCGTGGGCCGGGACCACCCAAATTGTCCCCAACCGCTCAGCCGATCATCACACGATCCCTGACAGAGGAACGATCATGACCTTTGATGATGTGCACGACGTCCTCGGTGGCGAGCCGGTCGAGTTCGGCACCGCCGGCGAGCTGGCTGCGCTGCTCGCGCGGATGCCTGCAGATACGCCCGTGGTCGTCGCCCACGCCATCCGGATCGGCCCGGCTCTGCCAGGCAGCGACGATGAGGAACGCGCGGCGGCTGCGGTCCTGGCGTTCCGGCTGCCGCAGCTGGTCAGAATCGACGGACGGCTTGAGCAGCGGCTGGTGCCAGCGGTGCAGCTCGGCGCGTTCTACGCCGCCGAGGGGCGTGCGGTCCCGGCTGCGACCGCGGCGGCCTGGCCGAACGAGCGGGCGGTGGAGGCGGTCCTCGCCGGCGGCGACGACGCCATGTTCGCCGCGTTTGGGGAGCTGCTGCGGTTCGTCGCCGGTTCCCTGAGCCGCCAGGGACTCGAACCCTGAACCTACGGAGAAACGGCGGCCCGCCTTCGGTGCAGCGAAGGCGGGCCGCCGTCGGCGGTAGTGAGTCAGTAGCCGAGGTCCGGCTGGCGATGCGTGCCGGCGAGCGGCTCGCCGGACAGGTAGCGGTCCAGGTTGGCCCGGAAGTCGGCGCCGAGGCGCTGCAGGTTGCCCGAGCCCCGGAACGACGTGTGCGGGGTGATCGTCGTGTTCGGCAGGTCCCACAGCCGGTGCTCCGCCGGCAGCGGCTCCTCCTCGAACACGTCGAGCACGGCGCCGCCGATCCGGCCGGCGTGCATCGCCTCGACGAGCGCGTCCTCGACGACCAGTGCGCCGCGGCCGACGTTGACCAGCACCGCGTCCGCCCGCATGGCCGCGAAGTGTTCCGCTCCGAAGAAGTACCGGTTCTCCGAGGTGAGCGGCATTGCCAGTACCACCGCATCCGCCTCGGACAGGAGCGCGAAATGGTCGGCGAAGGCCACCACCCGTGTGAAGCCGTCGACGGGGGAGCCCGTGCGGTTGACGCCGATCACGGTGGCGCCCAGGGCGCTCGCGCGCCACGCCACCTCGGAGCCGATCCCACCCGTGCCGAACACCAGCGCCGTGCTGCCGATGACGTCCTTGCCGACGAGACGGATCCACTCGTGCCGCAGCTGGGCCTCGCGCAGCGCCGGGAACGCCCGGCCGTGCATGAGCATGGCGCCGATGACGTATTCGGCGATCGGCACGTTGTAGGAGTTCGGCGAGCGGGTGTAGACGAGGCCCTCGTCGAGGCGCCGCTGCCAGACGGTGCCGCCGACCCAGTCGAAGCCGGCCGCGGTGATCTGGACCCAGCGCAGCCGCTCGCACTTGCTCAGCAGCTCCTCGAACGTGTCCTCGTTCATCGCGCTGCGCAGGATGATCTCGGCGTCGAGCCACTCGTCGCGGACCGTGCCGTCGTCGGGGATCGCCGTGAACCGGCAGTGCGGGTAGTCGGCCGCCAGTCCGGGGACGAGCTCGGCGAGGTTCGGGGTGAGCAGTACGTGCGGGCCGGTCACGAGCCCTCCTGGGCCTTCTTCTTCCGGTTGTTGTACGTCACGCCGCCCTTGGCCCAGTTGTCGTAGGAGACCTCGTAGAGCAGGACGTGGGTGTTCTCCCGCGGCGAGCCGTACTTCACCAGGACGTCGGTCAGCTCGGCGATGATCGCCTCTTTGGTCTCCTGGTCGCGGTGGCCGATCTCGGCCCGGATGATCGCCATGATGGTCAGTGCTCCTTCGTCGCTGTCGCGAAGTCGGGGTTGCGGGAGTATTCGGACGTGACCGCCAGGTAGGCGAAGGCGTGCGTGACGCCGGTCTTCAGGACGCCGTCGAAGACCTCGCGGGCCCGGGCGACGTCGCCGTTGTAGTAGTGCCAGTTGCCCAGGCCGTAGCCCTGGGTCACGGTCTTGAGGCTGTCGCCGTCGCACATCGCCCACAGCTGCTCGGGCGTCAGCTCGCCGGTGTAGAGGCGCATCCGGCCCTCGTAGCCGACCAGGTGGTCCTCATCGACGACGGCGATGCGCCGGAACCGGTCCAGCACCGCATCGGCGTCGTCTGCCCGGCCGAGCCGGCGCAGCGCCATGTACTGCCAGTCCTGCGATGCGACGACCCCCTCCTGGTGGCGGGCTGAGCGCTCGGCGTTGTGGAAGCTTCCCAGGCAGCCCTCGAGGTCGCCGTCGAGGTACTGGGCCACGCCCAGGTGGTACCAGACCGACGTGTGCAGGGTGGTGTTGTACCGGGCCAGTGCGCCGGGGTCGGCCGCCGCCATCGCCTCGCTGAGGTGCTGCGGCCGCACCGCCTCGGGCCGGCCGAGGATCAGGCTGACGACGTCCTTCTCGACCTCGGGCTGGTACATCTCGTATTCGTCCGCGACCTCGTCGAGACGGTCCGCGGCGGCCCGCAGGTCCTCGATCGCGCCGGCGTAGTCGCGGACGGAGATCCGCCGGTGCCCGCGGAAGCGCAGCAGGCGCGGGTCGCCCGGCTCCAGCTCCAGGGCCTCGGTGAGCAGGGCGACGGACTCGGCGTGCTTGTTGAGGTAGCCCTTGAGCCGGGCGGCGATGATGTAGCGATGGCTCAGCGGGACGTCTTCCATGGCGGTGCCTTTCGTTGCGGGGTGCTCCGGAGGGGCGCCCAGGGCCGGGCGCCCCTCCGGTGCGTCATCGGTTGAGCCAGAGGCTGCGGTAGAAGCGGTACGTCGGGGTCGGGTCGCCGCGGTAGCCCATGACGTCCTTCTGCACGACGTCGAAGTCGGCGTTGAGGAACGTCATCGCGACCGGGCCGCGCTCGGCCAGGATCTTCTCGGCCTGCTGGTAGAGCGTCGAGCGCTTGTCCTTGTCGAGCTCTGAGCGGGCCTGGACGATGAGCGCCTCGTATTCGGGGTCGCTCCAGTTGCCGTAGTTCAGGCCGCCGCCCTTGAGGAAGCTGGCGGTGAACCGCTCGTCCGGGTCGTAGGTGAGGCCGAAGCCGGACTGGTACATGTCGAAATCGCTCGACTTGGTCTTCGTGTCGGCGATCGTCGACTCGACCGACTCGATGGTCACCTTGATGCCGATCTTCGCCAGCTGCTGCTGCTCGACCTCGGCCGAGCGCACCTGGAACGCCGAGGTGGCGATGACCATGAGCTTGGCCTCGAAGCCGTTCGGGAAGCCCGCCTCGGTGAGCAGCTGCTTGGCCTTTTCGATGTCCGCCTTGCCGTAGACCGGCGCGGTGAGCGCGCCGTAGCGGTCCGGCGGCAGGTAGCCCGCGTTGAGGGCGGTGCCGAAGCCGGAGTTGGCGACGCCGAGGATCTCCTGCCGGTCGAGTGCGTAGAAGATCGCCTGGCGGACCTTCACGTTGTCGTACGGCGCCTTGGACGTGTTGAGCCGCAGGTGCAGCGACAGCGAGCCGGAGCCGCCGTACCACTTGAGCTTCTCGTCCTTCTTCAGCGCGTCGATGAACTCCGGCGCGGGCCGCCAGAGGAAGTCGACGGTGCCGCTGCGCACCGCGGCGGCGCGGGCGTTGTCGTCCGGGTTGAACGTGAAGTCCAGGCCGTCGAGGTACGGCAGGCCGGACTGCCAGTACTGCGTGTGCTTGTCGAGCTTGATGGTCTGGCCGGCGGTCCGCGTCGCGATCTTGAACGGGCCGCTGCCGCCGTCGACGGCGGTGTTGAGCCCGCCCTTCTCGTCGACCACCGACTTGTCCACGATGGACGAGGCGGCGGTGGACAGCAGGGTCAGGATGGCCGCGTTGGGCTTGCTGAGCTTGAGCACGGCCGTGCGCTCGTCGGGCGTCTCGACCGCGCTGATGCCCTCGTAGCTGCGGGCGCGCGGGGCGCGGGTCGCCGGGTTCTTGATCCGCTCGATCGAGTACTTCACGTCGGCCGACGTGACCTTGCGCCCGCTGTGGAAGTACGCGTTGTCGCGCAGCTTGAACGTCAGGGTGAGCCCGTCGCCGCTCTGCTCCCACGACTCGGCGATGGAGGGCTTGATCTCGCCGCGGTAGGACTCCACGAGCGACTCGTAGATCTGTTCGTTGATGACGAAGGCCGAGGTCTCGGACATCTTGTGGGGGTCGAGCTCGTTCGCGTCCAGCCGGATCATGATCCGCATCCGGCCGCCGGACTTCGGCGTGCCGGAGGGCTGCGATTCGTCCTCCAGGCGGATGTTCTTGGTCAGGCCGTCGTTGGTGCTGGCGCCGTTGTCACTGTTCGGGGGCTCGCCGCCGGAGCAACCGGCCGCGAGCGCCGCGACGACGCCCACCGCCAGCACTCTGGTCATGAATCGCGTTCTCATGGGTCTCCTTGGCTGATCTCTCAACTCGCGCCTACCGGCCGGCCGGGCTCCATGCCTCCCCAAACACCCGCAGCCAGTTGCCGCCGAGGACCTTCGTCACGTCGGCCGGAGAGAACCCTCCGGCCAGGAGCGCCTCGGTGAAGTTCGGGAAGTTGGCGGCGTCGTCCATGCCGATCGCCCGCCGCTCCTCCCATTTCCAGTCGCCGAGCAGGCTCTTGAACTCCTTGTCCTTGAGCTGCTCGGCGCGCATCGCCTCGGTGAGCGTCTCGTCGTAGTCGGTGGCGATCGCGACGTGGTCGATGCCGGCGACCTCCACGACGTGGGTGAGGTGCTCCACGAAGCGGGTCAGGTCCGGACGCCGGGTCGGCTCGTCCGGGTAGTACAGGAACCCTGAGAGGGTGGTGATGCCGATGACGCCGCCCTGCTGGCCGAGGGTGCGCAGGAAGGCGTCGTCCTTCGCCCGGATGTGGGGCGAGATCGCGTCGCAGAACGAGTGGGTGACGACGACGGGCGTGCTGGACGCCTCCATGGCGTCGAGCCCGGTGCGCTGCCCGCAGTGCGAGACGTCGACGACGATGCCGATCTCGTTCATCGCCTCGACGAAGATGCGGCCCTTGTGGGTCAGGCCGGGGTCGACGTTCTCCCCGCAGCCGGCGCCGAGCAGGTTCTGCCGCTGGTAGGTCAGCTGGAGGATGCGCACGCCGAGGTCGTAGAACGTGCCGAGCAGGTCGAGGTCGACCCCGATCATCTCGGTGTCCTGCGGCCCGAGGATCACGGCCTCCTTGCCCTCGGCCTTGGCCCGCTCGATGTCGGCGACGCTCGTGGCGAGCAGCGCCCGGTCGGCGTGCGCGTCGATCCAGCGGCGGCACTGGTTGACCTCGCGCAGTGCGGTGACAGTGTCCGCGTAGGGCCTGGTCACGGTGTGGTTGACGGCGGTGACACCACCGCGGCGGATGCGGTCGAGGTGGGCCTCGGACAGCTCGATGACCGTGCTGCCTTCCACGACGGTGGACGCGGCGTGCAGTTCGGTCGCGGAAAGAGCGGGACTTTCCTGGGCTGCAATGTTCAACGTCATCTCCAGGATCAGCGGAAGATGCCCGACTCTACGAGCACCGCCGGTTTCCTGTCCATAGATCTTACGAACTCGTCATATTCGAGCTTCCAAGCGACGAATTTCGTCACTTCGGCGGCGATCGCCACGTTGCTTCTCGGAAGCTGGCGCCGATAACACTCAAATCGGCACAACCGCGCCCGGGATAAACCCGGCGCCCGGCCGGTGTGCACGTCGAGCGGCTCGGCACGGTCGACGACCCGGGGCCCGGGCGGCGAGGATCACGAGGGGGTGCTCGTGACGTCCCTGCGGGAAGGGTTCGACGACGCCTTCGGCAGGCAGGGGTATTCCGCCGACGGGCGAAGTCGCCCGACCGCCGGGTTGACGACGCATCGATTCTGGACTATTTGGCTGCATTGGCCGCGGTGGCCGAGCACCACCGCTATGAGGTCGGCCCCGCAGGGGGTGTTGCCGGTCGGTTCACCCGCGGATCCCGATCACGTATTCTTCGCCAGCTCCGTGGCGCGCCGTCCGTTTTCCCTCCACCATGCCGCGTACGTGCCGTCCCAGGGGAGCGGTTCCCTTCGCACACCGTCGGAGCGGTACGTGCGCCGGGTGGGGAAGACCGTGACGCCCATTTCCGCCTCGGACTCCCGGGAAGCGAGCCGCACCTCGTCGAAGGAGTCGTCCACCGGGACGATCGGCCGGCCGCTCATGACGGCGTGGATGTGGTCGAAGATGCCGTGTTCGAACGAGTCGAATACGGTGATCGTCAAGAAACAGGCGCCGAGCGGGTTGGGCGGGTCGGGTTTCTCGCGGGCGACCGCCCACTCCGCGATCGTGTGACCCGCTCCCCATTCGAACAGGGCCACCTCTCCCGGTCGCAGGAGGCGCTCCCTTTTCGCGGCGGTCGCCTCCACGAACTGGGCCTCTTCATCGAGGCGCACCCGTGCGGTGGTCGCGCCTTCGTTGATCAGTACACCCCGGGTCTGAAACCACATGAGCCGGTTGCGCTCTGCGCCCCGCGCGAAGAGCCGCCCCGGTGAGGCCGCTTCGGCCTGCTCCACAGAACGATGGTCGAGCAGCCGCAACTCGTTGCCATAGGGCATCCGGTCACGCGTCGCATCGATCAATGGGGGCCATTGCGGCGTCTCGAACAGCGCGACGACGAGGGGAGCCCGCTCGTCCGTCCTGGCGCGTGCCGCTTCCCGGACCGCCGCCGTGGTGGCCTTCAGCATTTCCTGAGCGAGGACGACCTGCTCGTCGACGGATTTCGCCTGAGCCGCGTTGAGCTCGACCTGCTTCTGCAACTCCGGCAACTGCTTGGCAGCGGTCCGGGCCGCACCGCGCCCCGAGCGGGCGGCCGAGGCGGCGGCAACCGCTGCGGCGACCGCGCCCATGGCTGAGACGATCTGAATCCACTCGGCCAACGTCAGACGATCGATGCTGGCTACCAGCGCATCCCAAAAAGCCCGCATGGCCAAGGCCCACCTTCACGAGAGACTCACCTTCGTGGGCGGGTCCGTGCTGGGCTCGGCCGCTCACCGGTCGATGTGCGACCTGCCCCGCCCGGGAAGGGATAAGCGCTCGAGACCGAGGTGACGGTCGCGGCCGCGCCGGGTGAGGATGAGCCATGGGGGTGGCGTGGGGTGGCATGGGGTGGCGTGGCTTGTGTCAGCGTCCCGGGTGAGGCGGTTGTTGCAACACGCGGGCATCAGCGGGTCGGGGACGGCACGTCGATGAAGAGCCGGATGTCGCGCTCCGGGCTGCTTTCGAGTGTCGTCGCTCCGCCCAATGCCTCGACCCGGTCGCGGATGCTGACCAGTTCGGGACCTGATGCGACGTCCCCGGTCCGCATGCCGTTGATCTCGATGTGGAGCAGCAGCCGGCCGTTGTGCACGGACGCCTCGATGTCCACCAGGGTCGTGTGCGGATGGTTGTCCGCGAGGGCGAGGGCTTCGGCAACCATGTGGTACATGCCGATCTCCACCTGCTCGTCGAGCCGGCCGGGCAGATCGAGACTCGTCTCGACCGGGACCTGCGTGCGGCGGGCCAGCGATCGGATCGCCGATGGCAGGCCACGCTGCGAGAGGATCGCCGGGTGCACGTCGCGGGCGATGCTCGCGAGGTCGTCCAACGCTCCGCTCATGCGGGCCGTCAGCACGGACACCTGGGCGTGGAGTTCGGTGAGATTCGCCGGTATCTGCGCGTCCAGCGCCTGCAACGCCCACAGCGACGCCGTCAACCGCTGCTGCGGCCCGTCGTGCAGCTTCCGCTCGATCGTGCGGCGGGTCTCGTCGGCGGCGAACATGATTCGCGTGCGTGCCTCGGCGGAGTCCGTGCGCGCCCGGTGGCCGGCGACCGCGACCGCGACGAGATCCGTGAACGGCACGGCCCGGGACATGACGTCCTCGGGCAGTGTCTCCGGGCGCCGTGACATCAGCCGCAATACGCCCCAGGCGCGGCCGGCGACGATGACCGGCACACCGATCGCGGCCCGCAGGCCGAAATCGGCGGGTCGCTGCCATGCGGGTGCCGGGGTCCCGGGGCGGGTGAGGCGGACCGCACGGCCGGAGCGCAGCACCTGGGCGGCCATGCCCTCCGGCTCGAGCCGGACCTGGTCGTCAGCGGGCAGATCCCATTGCGCGTGGCTCCACGTCGCCGCGACACTCGCGGTGCCGTCGCGGTCGAAGTGCAGCAGGTCGGCCAGGTCGGCGCGGAAGAGCATGCCGGCCTGCTCGGTGACCGCGTCGAACACCGCTTCGGGTGGCTGGCCACCCGCGGCCGGGGTTCCCGCGCTGCGCAGTGCCGACTGCTCGGCGACCTTCTCGTTCAGGGTGTGCCGGTGCTGCGCCAGGGTGCTGACCATGTTGTTGAACGCGTGTTGGAATCGGCCGGTCTCCGCGGGACCGTCCTCGGGCACCCTGACGGTGAGCTCGCCGTCGGCGACCTGGCCCGCGGCGGTCTCGAGCTTGCGCACCGAACCCGCGACCGCCGTCGCGTGTCGGCGCATCAGGACCAGGGCGACCAGCGAGAACAACGGCAGTACGACCCCGGCGAGGATGCCCGTGTTGCTGTGCGTCTCGGCTCTCGCCCGGGCCCTGACGGTGGACCGGTTCACCAGTTCCAGCAGCCGGTCCAGGTGCGATCCGACCAGGTCGGCGTGTCGCCGCGCTGCGAGCATGATCGCGTTCGGCACGGTGGCCGGGCCACCGGCGCGGCTCGTCGCCAGTGCGGGTGACAGGTAGTTGCTGAGGTACTCGTTGAGGTACAGGGTGATCTGCCGGACCAGCATGACTTTGACGGGGTCGTGCGCGACGCTTCGTTGCAGTTCCCGTTCCCGTCGCGGGATCACGTCCAGGCTGCCGGCCAGACGGGTGCGGAACAGCTGGTCGCCGGTGACGGCGAGACCGCACCGGGCTGCCTCGGTGCCCGTCACGAGCAGCGCCAGTGCTGTCACCGCGGATCTTGCCCGGTCCTCGGCCTCGGCTGTGTGCTCGGCCCGCCGTCGCTGGTCGAAGGAGATGAGCATCGTGCCGAGCGCGGCACAGATCGCCAGCACGAACACGGCGGTGAGCACCGACGAGGATCTGCCCGGCCCGCGCATCGGTACGATCGCCTCCTAGCGGATCTGGTGGTGGATCGCGATGCGGCTACCCCTCCCGGCAAACCCCGCACACCGGGGCGCCCCCGCCACCCCCGATCTCACTTCGCCACCACCGGCGGCGCCCGGCGCCGGCACCATCGCACAGCCGACGTTTCCTCACCGGATCTGCTCCTTCGCCGGAGTTTGCGGCGGGGCACGGCGGGCAGCGTCCGGCGCGTGTCGTTGCGCCACCTGCCGCCGCTGGACGGGCTGCGGGCCGTCGCGCTGTGCGCGGTGCTGGTCGTGCACGGGATGCCTGCCTGGGTGCCCGGTGGTTTCCTGGGCGTCGACGTGTTCTTCGTGCTGTCCGGGTTCCTGATCACGTCGCTGCTGCTGCGCGAGGCCGAGCTGACCGGCCGGGTGTCGCTGGGTGGGTTCTGGCTGCGCCGGGTCCGCCGGCTGCTGCCCGCCCTGACACTGCTGGTCCTCGCGGTCGTCGTCGCCGCTCCCTCCCTGCTGCCGGAGCAGGATCCGGGGGCGTTGCGCACCGACGCGGTCGCCGCGCTCACCTACTGGGCGAACTGGCGGATGGTGCTGCGCGGTGGTGACTACTTCACCGAGACGGCGGCGGCCTCGCCGCTGCAGCACACCTGGTCGCTCGCCATCGAGGAACAGTTCTACCTGCTGTGGCCGGTGCTGATCCTCTTCGCGCTGCGGGCGCGGCGGCCCCGGCCGTTGATCGGCGCGCTGTGCGCCGCCGGGTTCGTGGCGTCGACGGTGGCCGCCGCGGTGCTGTACGACCCGCTGCACCCGGGCCGGGCGTACTTCGGCAGCGACACCCGGGCCGCGGCGCTGCTCGCGGGCTGTGCGCTCGCCGCCGCGTCTGCGGTCGTGGCGCGGCATCCCACGGTACGGCGGGGCGCGGCGGTCGCCGGGATGGTGCTGCTCGCCGCGTTCGCGGTCCTCCCGGGCGGTGCCGGGGCGTGGCTGTACCGGGGTGGTTTCGCGCTGACCGCGGTGGCCGCCGCGGCGGTCCTTGCCGAGCTCGCCGCGGCGCCCGGCACGCCGGTGGCGCGGCTGCTCGGCGCGGCGCCGCTGGTGTGGGTGGGGCGGATCTCCTACGGCGGCTACCTGTGGCACTGGCCGTTGTTCGCGGTCCTCGACGCCGCCCGGACCGGCCTGAGCGGGCCGCGGCTGCTCGCGCTGCGGGTCGCGGCGACCCTCGCCGTCGCCGCGGCCAGCTTCTACCTTGTCGAACAGCCGCTGCGACGGCCGGGAACCGGCCGGCTCCGCTGGGCGGCCGGTCTGGCGGCCGGTCTGGCCGCCGCCCTTGCTGCCGCCCTCGCTGCCGTGGCGCCGCCACCGGCCGTCGCGCCGCCCGTGCTGACGGCCGCGCCCGCCGCGCAGCCCTCGACCGGCCCGGCGCCGTCCACGGTGTCCACGACGCCGCCGGCGGCCCGGGCCGGTCGGCGGCCGGGACCGCCGCGGGTCATGGTCATCGGCGACTCCGTGTCGTGGACCCTCGGTGCGTACTGGCCCGCCGACGCGTCCGTCTCGGCCGGCCTCACGCTGGCCAACGAGGGCGTGCAGGGCTGCGGCATCGCAGTGCTGCCCGAGCTGCGGTACGGCGGCGCGCCGCACACCAACTACCCGTACTGCGCCACGTGGGAGTCGCGGTGGGGCGGCTCCACCACGAGCCAGGACCCGGACGTCGTGGTCATCCTGCTGGACCGCTGGGAACTGATGGACCGCAAACTCGACGGCCAGTGGACGCACGTCGGTGAACCGGCCTACGACACGTACCTCAGTGCGCAACTGCGCCGTGCGGTCGACCTCACCGCCGCCCGGGGCGCCCGGGTCGCGCTGCTGACAGCGCCGTACACCCGCCGCCAGGAACGACCGAACGGCGGCCTGTGGCCGGAGGACACCCCGGCCCGCGTCGACGCGTGGAACCGGCTGCTGACCGAGGTCGCCGACAGCCACCCGGCCCGACCGGTGGTCCTGGACCTTAACCGGGTGCTGTGCCCGGACGGCGCCTTCACCTGGCGGGTCGGCGGGGTCCAGGTCCGCAGCGACGGCCTGCACCTCACCCCGGACGGGGTACAACGCGTCGTGGCGCCGTGGCTGGCACCGCAACTGCTGCGGCTCGCCACGACGTGACCCCCTTGCTCATCCGACGTGGACGTGCGGCCGGTGGTTGCGGTCGGGCTGGTGGCGGCGCAGCACTTCGCGGGTGACCGGTGCGATCTCGCCCTGGCCGAAGATCAGGAAGCGGAGGAAGTTGGCGGCCGGGTTGCCTTCGGTCCATTCGAAGTAGATGTGCGGGCGGCGGCCCGTGCGGTCCTGGATGCCGAGCAGCAGCGCGGCGATGGCGCTCGCGACGGCCGGGTTCTCCAGGATCAGGACGCGGTAGCGGCCGTGCATGACCTCGCCGCGGACGACGACGGCGGACGCGAAGTCGGAGGCGTCGGTGATGGCCACCTCGACGAAGATCACGTCGGCGTCGTCAGGAAGGTCGTTGTCCGCCCGGACCTGCCGCGTCTTGTCCTGGTAGTCGACGATCGAGCGGTGCGCGGGTTCCTTGGCGACGAGCCGGATCGTGCGCCGGGCGCAGTCCTGGATGAAGGTGTGGGCGGTGGCGTCGAACTGCAGGTCGGTGACCCGGAGCTCGAACGACCGGCCGATCCGCGACAGCACCGACACCAGCACGATGCCGGCGATGAAGCACCCGGCGATCTTCACGCCGTCGGGGCGTTCGGCGATGTTGGCGATCGTGGTGTACGTGAGGACGGCGGCGATGACTGCGAATGCGGTGAACTTGCGGTGCTCGTGGTGCCGGCGCGCGGACAGGGCGGCAGCGACGGCGGCGGAGGTCATGAGCACGAGGACGCCGGTGGCGTAGGCGCTGCCCTGGGCGTTGACGTCGGCGTCGAAGGCGACGGTGATCAGGACCGCGACGGCGAAGAACACCAGGACCAGCGGCCGGACCGCGCCGGCCCACTGCGGCGCCATGCCGTAGCGGGGCAGGTACCGGGGGACCAGGTTGAGCAGGCCGGCCATGGCGGACGCGCCGGCGAACCAGAGGATCGCGATGGTGGACAGGTCATATGCGGTGCCGAAGACCGGACCGAGTTGTTCGTGCGCCAGGTACGCCAACGCCCGGCCGTTGGCCTTCCCGCCCGGGGCGAATTCGGGCGCCGGGATCAGGACCGTGGTGACGACGCTGCTGGTGAGGAGGAAGCCGCTCATGATCAGCGCCGCGGTGGTGAGCAGCTTCCTGGTGTCGCGGATCCGGCCGGTCGGATGGTCCTCGCTGTCGGCCGGGTCGCCGCGCAGGTGCGGCATCACCGCCACGCCGGTCTCGAATCCGGACAGGCCCAGCGCCAGCTTCGGGAACACGATGAACGCGATCGCCACGACCAGCAGCGGATTGCCGTGCTGGGCCGTCAACGCCGTCGTCCAGCCGGTGAACGTCGACGGGTGCGTCGCGATCAGCCACAGGCCGTCGACGACGACGATCACGTTCAAGGTCAGGTAGGCCCCGACGATCGCGACCGCGATACCGATCGCCTCGGTGAACCCGACGAGGAACACCGCGCCGAGCAGCCCGAGCAGGACCAGGGTCACCGGGACCTCGTGGTCGCGCAGCGCCGCCGGCCAGTACGGGTTCTCGTCCAGGTGTGCGGTCGCGTCGGCAGCGGACAGGGTCATCGTGATGACGAAGTCGGTGGCGGCGAACCCGAGCAGGACCAGGACGAACAGCTTGCCCTGCCAGAACGGCAGCAGCCGCACCAGCATCGCGATCGAGCCTTCACCGTGCGGGCTTTCCGCGGCGACCCGCCGGTACACCGGCAGCGCGCCGAGCAGGGTGACCAGCACCAGTACCACCGTCGCGACGGGTGACAGCAGCCCGGCGGCGAGCGCGGCGATCCCCGGCTGGTAGCCCAGGCTGGAGAAGTAGTCCACGCCGGTCAGGCACATCACCTTCCACCACGGGTGGCGGCGGTCCGCGGCCGGTTTCGCGCCCGGCCCGGCGTGCTGCAGCGAACGGTCGTTGATGCCCGACAGGAGCCAGGCATGGAGCCTGGTCATCGCGGGCCGGCCGTGCCGCCGCCGGCGCACGCGGGGGCTTCGCTGTGACGGGTCTGCACGGCGGGCCTCTACCCGCTGGCCCTGGATGTACCGGCCGGTGGCATCGCCCTGTCGAGGGAGGTGGCCCGGCCGGGCGGGGTGGTGAATCCCAGGGTGGTGCCGCGTCCGGGTGGGCCGACGGTCCGGCTGCTGCGTCCTGGTCCACAGGACCAGGACGGTTCTCAGAAGTGCGGGTTCCGTGGCGGAAGAATGAGACGACATGATCGCGTTTCGCGGACGACAGGGTGAGGATCTCGCCGCACTTCTCGGTCACGAAGAGGTTGGTTGGTGAAGATTCTTTCAGGCGCTCCAGCGGGCGGGACGGCCGCAATCGGAGATCGGTGATGGCCGCGGCGATCCCGGCGGGAATGCCGCCCACCTCGATGATCGAACCGCCATCGCCGCACTTCGTGCGGTCGAGCGCATCGGACGGCAGTCCGGGCGGAAGCGTACGCGCACTGCCGGCGCGGAGTAGATAATCGTTTGGAGCGGGATGGTTTTGCTCCGGATGAATTGGGAGGGAATTCAATTCCTTGAAGGGTAAATCAATCGTTATTCGTCGTTATAAAAGACGGATAGCCGCTCGCATTCCGGGTTGCCTGCCCTGACGCTGGACGGGTCGCGATGACCACGACACGAGGGGAGCAAAAGTCATGGCCCAGCAGAAGCCAGCGAACAAACTCAGCCGGCGCGGCATCCTCACCGGAGCGGGCGCCGGTGGTGTGGCGGCGATCGCCGCCGCTGTCACGACCGTCAGCCCGGCGGCCGCCGCATCCGGCGACCCGGTCGTCCAGGGTGCGGACAACAACGCCGGCGCCGCGTCCACCGTCCTGCGTTCGACGGCCGACACCGCCACGCTCGACGTCCGCAACACCGCTACCGTCGCCGTCGACGCCACCGGCTTCGACGCGGGTGTCGTCGGGTACTCCTCGAACGGCAACGGACTCATCGGGCGCAGCGACATCGGCACCGGCGTCTTCGGTGCCGCCGGCGACCTCGGCGGTATCGGCGTCGTCGCCTCCGCACCGGACGAGTTCAGCAAGACCGCCCTCGACGTCCGCGGCCAGGCGCGCTTCAGCCGCAGCGGCACCGCCACCGTGCCGGCCGGCGCCAGCAGCGTGACCGTCAGCGGGCTGCACGTCTTCACCTCCACCCGGGCACTCGCGGTCGCGCAGCGCAACACCGCCGTGTGGGTGAAGGCAGCGGTGCCGAACCCGGCGACCGGCCAGCTGCGCCTGCACCTCAACGCCGCAGCCCCCGCCGGCGGGGTGCCGATCGCATGGTGGCTGCTGGAGGCCTGATCGGACGTCCGGGGTTCCAGGCCGGCACAGGGGAGGGTGCCGAAGCGGCGGTGCACGCCGGGTTCGACGAAGCTCCAGGCGGAGTCGACCCCGGCGGGCGCCGGTGCCGAGGGACCCGGCCACCAGCAGGTCACTGACCCATCCGAGCGCGGCCAGCTCGTCGCCGAACCGCGCCGGCGCCGGCAGTCGGATCCCCATCAGCGCAGCGTTAGGGGCCGCCCGTCGCCGGGCGGCCCCTAACGTGTCAGGGCGTGCCGAGACCGGCGCCCCAGTCGCCCCAGACGCTCTGGCCGGCGTAGTGCCAGTACCAAAAATGCATGTTGCCGTTCTGGCCGTTGGCGAAGATGTAGTGCTGGGCGCCGGTGTCGGTGTGCACGCTCGGTGGGCCGAAGATCGTGGCGCCGGGGAGCTGCGTGAACGTGACCGTCGTCGGGTTGCCGCTGCGGCCGTTCCAGCGCCAGACGTGGCCGTCAAGGCTCTCGGCGTAGACCCAGATCTCGTTGGTCGACCACGACACCGCGGTCGGCTGGTCGAGCGCGTCGCCGCCCCAGGACACGTTGCTGATCGTGCTGGACGGTCCGGTGCTGGTGAAGTACCAGCGGTGGATCGGCTTGCCGCCGTTGCCGGTGCCGGCGGCGAGCCGGGCGAAGACGTTGATCTGGTTCGCGACGGCGACCGCGGTGGGATCACCGTAGATCGTCTGTGCGTTGGCGAACGCGACGGGCGCCGGCGCGGTGCTCATCGTGCGTGGCTGCTCCCACCACAGCAGGTGGTTGGTGGTGTCGCGGACGAAGACCTCGAAGCGGTTGTCGGTGGTCAGGAACGCCGACGGCGTCCCGTCGGCCGCGGGTGCGCCGTTCCAGGTCTCGAATGCGGGTGCCTGGCCGGGTTTCTGGAACCAGTGCCGCAGCTTGCCGTCTGCGGCGGGAGTGAAGACGTGTCGTTCGCCGTTGTAGGCGAAACCGCTCACCCCGCCCGTCGCGCCGGCGCCCCAGTCGGTCTTCGTCAGGCCGTTCGTCGGCGACCACCGGTAGTTCCACAGGTGGTTGTCGGTGCTGCGGAAGAAGACGTCGATGTCCGGGCCGACCTGGTAGGCCAGCGGCTGGCTCGCGACGCTGCCGCCCCAGTCGTCTGTGGCGACGATGACGGTCGGTCCGGCGGTGTATCGCAGGAGGTGCCCGTTGGCGCCGCGCTGGAAGTTGGTGTATCCGTTGGCGAGTTCGCCGTGGACGCGGCGGTAGCCCCACGAGGCATTCTCACTGGCCAGGCGCAGGACCAGGGTGCGGATCGAGCGGACGGTGGGTGGGCGCCCGCGTCGCCTCGGCACACAGGTCGCAGCGTGGCGCCGCTTGAGCAGGTCGCGGTGCCAGCGCAGGATCGTGTCCGGGCGGACCAGCAGCAGGAGTTGCTGCAGCTGCTTCACCGGCAGGCGGTGGAGCAGGCCGGCGAGGACAGCGCGGTCGGCGTTCGTGAACATGGGCTTGCCGCCTGGCGCTGCAGGACGAGTAGCTGATGCCGCAGGGCAAGGATCTCGATGTTTTTGTCCTGGTCGCTCATCGGCAGCAAGCGCAGCAGGGCGAAGGCGTTGGTCGCGGCGAGGTAGGCCAGGCGCAGCAGCACGACAGATCATATGCCGTCCGCCCCTGTCCAAGTGAAGCCAGCGGGGGCGGCCGGCGGTCATGCCAGAGATCGTCGATCAAGTCCGTGACCTGGCCGGATGATTTGTCGGCACCCGCAGATGTACAGGCAGTTGGCGCCTCTTGATAGTTACAGCTACATGAGTAGAGTTAACGCTCGTGCAGCGCAACCGGCCCCCGTCACCGCAGACCGTCAACGTCCTGCGGGCACTGGCCGCCGACCCGGCCCGGTGGCGATACGGCTACGACCTCGGGACCCAGGTGAACCTCAAATCGGGTTCGCTGTATCCGATCCTGGTCCGGCTAGCCGACCGCGGGCTGCTCGAGACGGCCTGGGAGCCGGGCGTCGACAGCCGGCCGCCCCGGCACCTGTGCCGCCTGACCGGCGCCGGTCGCGACTTCGTAGCCGCCCTGGCCGCGGCGCGCTCCGAACGTAGCGCCACCCACCCCCGTCATCTTCTGAGTGAGGCGTGATGCCGCTCTTTTTCGTCTTCCTGTTGGCGCCTATCGCCGTGGCGATCGCGCTGTACCGCCGCAACCCGCGCCGGTTCCTCGACGGCCCGAGCGAGGACGCGCCGCTGCGGCTGCTGCGCTGGGCGATCAGCCTGCTGTCCCCGCAGCGGGCGGAGTGGGGCCAGGCCATGCTCGGCGAACTCGCCCACCTCGACGGACGCTGGCGACGGATGCGCTTCGCCACCGGCTGCGCCGGCGCCGCGCTGGTCATGCCGCCCTGGGGTCAGGCCGCGGCGGGCCTGTGTGCGATGGTCGCCATCACCGCTGCCAGCTTCGCCGTCTACGCCGGCCTCACCGTCCACTACCGGCTCGGTGCTGGTGGCTGGTTCGGTGTTGGCGGCTGGATCGCCCTCGCGGTCGTCCTGCTCATCTGCGTCGGGTACCTGCTCGGCGCCAGCGCGCTGCTACGCCGACCCGGGATCGCCCTGCCCGGCCTGATCGGCGGTCTGTTCGCAACCCTGGTCGGACTCGCGTTGTCCGGGTTCACCGCGATCGACCAGGTCACCTACATCCCGACCGGCTGGCACCGGGGGGTCACCGTACTCGCGGTCCCCGCAGCCATCGGCGTCGCCGGCACCTTGTGGCGCCGCGACCCGGCCGCGGGCCGCCGCGTCGCCCGCCTGGCCGCCCTCAGCGCCGGGCTGCTGCAACTGCTCTACGCCACCGTCGCGGTCGCCATCCTCGGCGGCGGCGGGCCACCCGACCAGGACGGCGGCTTCACCGTGCGCGGCACGGTCAGCGACCGCCTCGGCAACAACATCGTCCACCTCGCGGTCACGACGCTGCTCATCGCTCTGATCGGCTGGGCCGCTGCCGCCCTCACCGGCTACCTGGTGCGCCGTACACCCACACCTGCCGCCGACCCGATCGGGGAGGTGTGAACCCGATGACCACACCGGACCCCACCAACCTGCCGACCCCAACGGCGCGACGACGCCGAGCCGTCCGCCTCGCCCTGATCATCCTGGCCATCGCGGCCCTGACCGCCCTCGCCGCCAGCCTCCAACTCCGCAGCCGCTAAGCGGGCTGGCAGCCGCGACCCGGCACCCAGCCAGCCATCCTCCCAGCGACGGTCACTCTGAGGCGGCGTTGACCACCAGCCCGAAGCCGCCAAGCTGCACCCCGAGGGTGCCAAGAGACCCACGCGCAGACGGACATTGAACTGTCCACGCGCGGATACATAGCTGTCCACGCCCAGGACATTTAGCTGTCCATCAACAGGCACAGGACATTTCTGTCCGATCCATCGAAGGCTGCGAAGGGCCGTCACCTCGTCGATCCCGGCCTCGTCCCGGCGCACCGCTGGCGCCCCGAACCGGACGACGAAGCCGACTGGCCCGCACCACAGCTGCTCGCCGCCGTCGCCCGTCTCGCCCCCGCCGCACCCACCGCCGGCTGTGCGGGGTTTCCATGCTGAGCCGCGGTGCCCAACTCGCCAAGATCCGGCCGGCGTGTGACATGGCCGCCAGGCCATTCGTCGGTGAGCTCCGCTGCGGGACCAGCACGGACAGTGCGGACAGTGCGGCAGCGATCAGCGCGGCTGCCCCGCGCGCGGCGGGCGCACCGCTTTCGGTTCGGTCCCGGCCCGTACGGCCCGGCAGCCGGTGCGCCGGTCGGTGCGCCGGGCTCCGGCAGGTGGCGGCGGCTGAACCTCCTCCGGCGGCGGTACTGGCTGGACGGGGGCCGGTGTGCCGACCGTCGTCCCCACGCGGTGGCTGCTCACCGGTGTCGCGCGCACGCCGCACCCGGCACCCTAGCCGGCACCTCCCTGAGGCCGGCCGGACGCCGCCGCAGCTGGCCGGCAGGTCCGCGGGGTCCTGCTCAGCGGTTACCGCAGGCCCTTACCGCTGCCGGCCGCACCGCAGTCCCCGCCAAACCGCGATGCGATCAATGGTCCACGAACCAAACAATATGTTTGGCCGCGTGCGACGCGGAGCGTGCATGCGATCCGGCGAGCGCGGGTCACGAAACACCGATGTAATGAGTAGGTAGCATGCAACTCCGTTCGAAGATCGTGCTGCTGCCGGTATTGAGATAGATTGCGTGCTGGATCGTCGAGTCGGTCGGGGCGCAGATGATGCCGTCGTCGTTGTTCTACCTGCGCGAATGATAGACGTCGCGGTTCTGGTGGCATGCGGTGTAGTGTCGCCGGGCACGCACCGGTAGGGTTTGCGTGCACATCGGCGTTGGCCAGTAGTTTTCCTCCGCTGGTACCCCTGGGCTGCCCATGATTGGATTACAGGTGGCGCATATACAGGCCGACCGCGTCAGCAGGCGTTCCGACGCGGATCGCAGTGATCCGCCGAAAGCGCCGGGTCGGCGCAGGGATCGGAAGCGGTCGATCAAACGTCGGGTCATCCGGCTGGTTCTGGTCCCCAGCGTCGTCGCGGTACTGCTGTGGCTTGTGGCGTCGGGATATCTGGTCTTTCAGGGCTTCTACAACCGAGCCGTCGCCAGCAGCGTCCGTCAGGTGTCGATTCCGGCCGTCTCCGCGTTGGCGTCGATCCAGCAGGAGCGGCGACTGAGTATCGCCTATCTGGTGCAGCCGTCGAAAGGCCTGCAGCAGTTGCTTGATCAGCGGCAACAGACCGATCGGCGGCTGACAACGCTACGCAGTGCGGCTGACTCGGCGTTGGCTCTTGCGCCGCAGTCCATCGTGACGCGGTGGACGACGTTGACGCAGTATCTGGACCAGTTGCCGAGCGTGCGGAGCACGATCGATTCCAGATCCGCTGACGAGCAGCGCGCTTACGGCTTCTACAACGAACTGCTCGACGCTGCGACCAGCCTGTTCGACAACCAGGCCCGGGTCGTGCCAGACGTCAAGGCGACGCAAGGCGGCATCGCAGCGACCGAGGTGTTCCGAGTCAGCGACCTGATGTCCCGAGCCGGTTCGACGATTGACGGCGCTTTCGGGTCCGGCGCATTCAGCCAGCAGGAATACCTGCAGTTCGTGAGTCTCGTGGGCGCCTACCATTCCGGCCTGGAAAGCGTTGCGCCGCACCTCCAGCCGAAGGGGCGTCAGCGCTACGAGGCGGTCACGGCGGGCGACTCCTGGAAGGAACTGGTCGCCGTCGAGAACGCGCTCATCACCGGTGGCCCGTGGCGCAGCGGAGTGCCTCGCGGTCTGCCCGCCGACAAGGTCCGCTGGGAGACGCTGACTCGCCAGGTCTCCGACGCGTTGATCGACCTGACTGTGGTGCAGGCCGATGAGGTTTCGACGCAGGCGCTGCGTACCGGCAACAATCAGATGCTGTTCGCGTCGGTGGGCAGCCTGATCGCTCTGTCGATCGCGATCGGCGCGATTCTGTGGGCGATTCGCCAATCGCAGGTTCTGGTGGACCAGGCGTTGTCTGTGCGCCTGGCGCGGCTGGGTAGCGACGCCGCCGAGGTGGTGGACAAGCGACTGCCAGCGATGATGGACCGCCTGCGCCGCCGCGAACAAGTTGACCTCACCGCTGAGCTGCCCTTCCGGGACTTCGGCGACGACGAGATCGGTCAGGTCGCCGCCGTCATCAACAGGTCACTGCAAGCCGCGGCGGCAGCAGCCGTCGACGAGGCGAAGACCCGGGCTGCCAGTGTCGCCATGCTGATGGGTGTTGCACGCCGCCCTCAGCGCCCGCTCCAGCACGGCCTCAAGGTCGTCGAGGACATGCAGAACCGTGTCGCCGACGAACAACTGCTGGCCCAACTGTTCGACGTGAATCATCAGCTGACCCAGACCCGGCGTTTTCTCGAGAACCTGGTGATCCTGTCCGGCGGGCAGATCGGCCGGCGTTTCAAGAACCCGGTGGCACTGCACCGGGTGCTCCAGGCGGCGTTTGCCGAGACCCAGCAGTACCAGCGGATCACGCTCCGCGGCGCACCGGATGTGTCGTTGGTGGGACCGGCGGTCGCGGGGACCGTCCATCTGCTGGCCGAATTGCTCGACAACGCGCTGGTGTTCTCCTCGCCGGAGACGACGGTCTGGGTCACGTGCAACGAGGTCAGGCACGGCGTCGCGGTGGAGATCGAGGACGCCGGCATGGGGATGCATGCGGAGGCCGTGGAACAGGCGAACGAACTGCTGGCTACCGCGCCAACGCCGGACATCACGGACCTCAAGGACGGTGCGCAGGTCGGTCTGCACGTCGTAGCAGAACTGGCCAAGCGTGAAGGCGTGCAGGTAACCCTGCGCAGGTCGGCGTACGGCGGGCTGCTGGCGATCGTGCTGTTGCCCGACCGGGTGATCACCGCCGATTCGACGGAGCCGACCACCGATCGGCGGGACGTCGACGTCCGCGTGCCGGCGACCGTCGCCTCGGCGGATGCGCCGCAGGACCCCCGTCGCCACGAGTTGCTGGCGGTCGCCGCCGCAGGCATGACGAGCACGAACGGATCCGCCTCGTATCAGGCCCTTCTTCACACCGGCGGACGACGATCGAATCTTGCGGGTGACCCCATGGGAGACCAGCTTCCGAGTCAGAACTCGAACAGCGGCGTCGGCTATCCGTCGATTCCGGAGTCGCCCGTCGCGGATGCGATGAACCCCGCCGCACCCGGCCCGCAGGTCGCCGGTCGCCCGCCGCTGCCGCACCGGCAACCCCAGCAGCACATTGCTCATGAGCTGCGCGATGAGCTCGCACCAGGCGCCGACACGCCGCCGGAGGTGTCTGCTCGAGACCCCGAGGAAGCTCAACGGCGGTACAGGGACTATCAGCGGGGCCGGGCAGCTGGGCTGACCGCGGGTACCGACGACACAGTGACCGGCGCTGATCAAGGCAGGGAAGCATGACCAACTCGACACCGCAGAAAGATCTGGCCTGGATGCTGGACGACCTTGTGCAGGTTCCGCATGTCGTTTCAGCGGTTGTCCTGTCCACCGATGGTCTGGTGGTTCAGAAATCTTCGACACTGCCGCAGGACGCAGCCGACCCCCTGGCCGCCGGCGCAGCTTCCTTGTACAGCGTCGCTGCCGGTACCGGCCGGGGCTTCAACAGCGGACCGGTGGACCAGGTCGTTGTCGAGTATCGCGGCAAGACCCTGTTCGTCGCCGCCGCCGGGCGGAATGCCCGCCTGGCCGTGGTCTGCGAACAGGCTGTGGACATGGGGACGGTCGCCTACGAGATGGGTCGCCTGGTGACCCGCATCGGCGAATACCTGAGCACCGCGACACGCCCTCCTGCAACTGCAGCCACGGCACAACTTGGCCCAGGCCATGGCGTATGACGAATGGGATGGCGACGACGAGACGGAGGCCGGCCGGCTCGTACCCTTGTACATGCTGGTCAAAGGACGGACAAGTCCACGTAATGTCAACCTGGACCTCGCCACCCAGGTAATCGCCATGCCGGTTGATACGCGACGACTCGAACCGGAATACGCGCAGATCATCAATCGATGCGCCAACTGGATGTCCATCGCGGAGATAGGCGCCTACCTGCATCTGCCGCTCACCATCACCAAAATCATGGTTGATGTGCTTCTCGAACAGCGGTACCTCGGCATTGGGGCTCCCGCGCAGCGGAAGATCGCAGATGTCGAGGTGCTGCAAACGGTGCTCGCCGGCCTTGACAGACTCTAGACAAGAGGGACTGATACAACGTGGATCGCACATCGGTCAAGATCGTTGTGGCGGGGGGCTTCGGCACCGGCAAGACCACCATGGTCGGATCGGTCAGCGAGATCCCGCCGTTGACCACGGAGGAGGTTCTGACCCAGGCAAGTGTCGGCGTCGACGACGTGACCGGCGTGGAGGGTAAGACCAACACCACGGTCGCGTTGGATTTCGGGCGCATCACGATCAGCGACGACGTGATTCTCTACCTGTTCGGCACGCCGGGGCAGGACCGGTTCTGGTTCATGTGGGATGAGCTCGCGCAGGGTGCCGTCGGTGCGGTCGTGCTGGTCGACACCAGGCGGCTGGAGTCCAGCTTCGCCGCCATCGACTACTTCGAACGGCGAGACATACCGTTTGTCGCCGCTGTCAACCGATTCTGGGGCGAGTGCCAGTACAGCGAGGACGAAATCCGCTCCGCGTTGGAACTGCAGCCGATCGTACCGATGGTCTGGTGCGACGCCAGGGATCGGTCCTCCAGCAAGCAGGCACTGATTGCGCTGGTGCAGCACGCCATGGCGCGCATGCTGGTCGCTCGATCAGCGAGTCAGCCGCGCAGTTGATGCGGAGGTCCCGGCGGGGTCATTCCAGCGGCTCCAGCCTTACCTTGAAGTGCCGCAGCAGGCGTGGTGAGGAGACGATCCGGTACCCGCGGACCCGCTCAGGCGATTTGGCGATGCCGGCGAGAATGCTTGCCACGTAGTCCAGGTGCGAATCGGTGTAGACCCGCCGGGGGATCGCCAGCCGTACGAGTTCAAACGGGGCGGGGGCCAGCAACCGGTGCTGGTCGTCCATCTGGCCCAGGTAGAGCGATCCCAACTCTGCGCAGCGGATTCCGCCGTCGAGGAACAGCTGGCAACCGAGGGAGTGTCCAGGGAACTCGTGCGGCGCCAGGTGCGGCAACAGTCGACCGGCGTTGACGTACAGGGCATGGATGCCCGCCGGCTGGATAGTGTCGACACCGGCATCGTTGATCATCCGGGCCAGCCGCGCCGTCGATGCGGCACGGGCTCGCAGGTACGCCGGGTCCATGACCTCCCGTACCCCCTGCGCCAGCCGTTCAAGGTCATGCCCGGCCAGCCCCCCGTAGGTCGAGAACCCTTCGGTGGCGATCAGGTTCGCCTCGCAGCCGGCGTGCAGGTCGTCGTCGCGGAGCCCGATGAACCCTCCGATCGCCGAGAGTCCGTCCTTCTTGAGGCTCACCACACATCCGTCGGCGAGGGCGAACGCACGCGTGGCGATCTGTCGCGGCGTCCAGTCCTGGTACCCGGGTTCCCGCTGGTTGACCAGCCAGGCGTTCTCGGCGAACCGCGCCGCATCCAGGAAGAACGGCACGCGGTGGCGCGCGCACAACTCCTTGACGGCCTCGAGGTTGGCCATGGACACCGGCTGTGCACCGAGACCGTTGTTGGTGATGGTCATGAGGACCAGCCCGACCCGCTGCCGTTCGGGTCCGGTCAACACCCGCTTCAGCGCAACCAGGTCGATGTTGCCCTTGAACGGTTCCGCACTGTCAAGATCGGCCGCTTCGGGGCACGGCAGATCGCGCGCCTCGGCGGCGGCCAACTCGACGTTGGCGTGGGTGGTGTCGAAATGGGTGTTGCTGATGCAAATCTGGCCGGGCTTCAGCAGGGTGCTGAACAGGATGCGTTCGCCCGCCCGCCCCTGGTGTACCGGCAGGATGTGTGGATAGCCGGTGAGGTCGCGGACCTCGTCGACGAACCGGAACCACGATCGCGCACCCGCGTAGGACTCGTCGCCGAGCGCGGCGGCGGCCTCCTGCGCGGCCGAGGTCGCACCGGTTCCGGAATCGGACAGCAGGTCGATGGTGATCTGGTCCGCACGAAGGTTGAACGGGTTGTAGCCCGCCTCCGCGAGGGCGCGCCGACGTTCGTCGGCGGTGAGGAACGGGATCGGTTCCACGACCTTGATCCGGTACGGCGGAGGCAATGTGTTCGGGTCGATCGACATGACTCGCTCCTTCAAGGTCAGAAGTGTCCGGCCGTGGTACGCGCGGCCCGATGCCGAGGCGCTGGGTTCTGCCGCGGTCGTGGCGGGCCTACCCGATACGCCTCCGAGGACAGGTAGACGGTCACCCCGGGTCGCGGCGGTCCCAGCCGCAGTGAGACATGTGCGATCAGGCCGACACCCGCGCGGAGCGGCCGCCCGGTCACCGCGGACACGGCGCGGTCGAATGTTGTCCTGTCGAATCCGTATCGAGCCAGCAACGCCGTGACCCGCTCATGGGCCTCCGCGTCGTCGCTCACGTAACTGCGGATCGGCACGTAGAGGCTGTATCCGACCGGCTTGTCGGCACCGCTGGTGAGCGTGTAGCTGCCCACCAGCGGTCGACCCTCGAAGGGGCCGCTGCCGCCGGCCGCCACCTCGCAGAACTCGGCGAGTTGCCTCGCGTCGACGCCGTCGACCGCGTCGGCCGCCTGCAGGACGTCGCGCACCTCGGCGTTGTGGTGACTCAGGTACAGCTTGACCCGAGCCTGCGGATCGTCATGCAGGTCCAGCGCGAAGAACGTCAGCCGATCAGACCGGCCCAACTCGCCTGGGCGTACGCCATGGTCCAGCATCGTCCGGTACGACGTGCTCAGTCCGAGCCGGGTCAGCGCCTCGGCCACCAGGTCGGGCGCCTGAGCCACGCCCTTGACCTCCGGATTGAAATACGCCTTGAACTCGGGTGGCCGGCCGCCTCGAAGCACCAGCGAATGCCACACCGCGAATTCCCCGTGCGGATGTTCGGTGGCGAACAGGTCTTTCACCCGGTCCAGCCGGGACGTCGACAGGCCGAACCGCTGGATCTGCGTACCAAGGAATCGGTAGGCTGCCGACAGATTTGTCTGTGCGCCGGGAGGCGAGCCCAGCGCCTCACCCAGAATGCGTAGCGAGGGAGGCTCTCCCTCGTTGTAGGCAATTGAGAACTCAATGGGCGTATGGTCGTCGGACACGTCGGATCGCCACACCGGCGGATCGGACAGTGCAGCAGCGCCGTTGGCGCCGAGCAGATCCCTCAACAGATGCACGGGTGCGCCCGGGTCCATGTCGGCGACCTCGCACAAGCGGGTGAGCTGGCCCTGTAAGTGGTCAAAGACAGACAAGCCACCCATGAACCGTTCCCCCCATGCTTGACTCAGTCAAATCGGTGAACAACGGCCAGTCGACGCTTCGCGACGTCGCTCGCTTCTGGCCAATCGCTAAGACGGTGCAGACGGCTGATGTAAGTCGAGGTCCATGGAGGTCACGCAAGGTGTTCAGGCGATAACCCAAAGCATCCAGTGACGGCGATCTGTTTCACATATGGTGAGCGATCCGATACGGTTACGTCGAGTGAGAGATGTATCACATTAGATGGTAAGCTTCGAAGAGTAACAACGATTGATGTGCATGTATCGCTGCTTAATCTCAAATGAAGTGCTGGAGTGTGCAGCATGCTTATGGTCGTGCGAACATCCGGACGCTCGAAGGTCACTGATCGCAACGCACGCCTCGCGGTCCACGGCAGGTCTGGGACTTACGGCCGTCCGCTGACACGGGCGGGACCAGGACCAGGACCAGGACGGCAAGGGCGGTGGCGCGTTGCGGTGGCAGCGCAGTAAGTGACACGGTGCCGACAACACTCGGCCTGTTCCGCGGTGGCGACGCCGCCTGCGTCGGAGGTGTTTCTGTCCGCGCGAACCCATCGGACGAGACGCTGACCTCGGCTGGTTCGGGGGTCCTGCCCGGCTGGCTGGCCGGTGTGTGGTCGAGCGCAATCGCGATGGCAGCCGGGGTCCGGTGCCGCGCTCCGGCGGCGTGGGACCGCCTCGCTGACCTCGACGCCCGACTGCGGTGTGGTGAAGGCTTGCGGAGCTGGTCAGCTTGTGCTGTCGCGGTCCGCCGCCATGCGACGGCGTCAGGTATTGGGGTGGCGGAACACGACGACGACGCCGGCATTCGCCAGGCAACCGACCCAGGCCGCGATCCAGGGCGCCGGTGGGTAGCGCGCTGCTGGATAGGCCCATGCCGGTCTGGGGCTGTGGCCGAGGCCGTGGAAGCCGGGGGTTGACGGCGGTCGGGGGAACGTCGGCGGTGATGGCTCTGATGAAGTTGAGCCGGCCGCAACCGAAGTCCGGGTCGCGGCCGGGTGGGCCGGCGTCGTCGGCGCCAATCCGTCCTCGGTCGGTCCCCAGTCGGCCGGTGTGACAGCCGGGGTCGTGCCTTCGTCGCCATCAGGCAACGCTGCGCTCCTCCCCATGGTCCGCAGCCGCCCCGACCATGACGCGGTGGCAAAGGCAGCGCCATGGCTGACCGGCTGATCCGGGACCGGTCCGAGCGTGCAGGATGTGCATGAGCGGCCGGCAGCCCCGGTCGGGGACTGCCTGGTGATCGCCGTTCAGGTCAACACCGTACGAGCGGACGGTCACCGCCGCGAGGGTTCTGGGGCAGCCCACACCCGATGACACGTCGGTCTGTCCACCGGGAACCTCGCGCACGTTCTGTGTGCTGCTGGCACCCGAAGGGCTACACGACCGCGTGGTACTCGATCAGTGCGTAGGCGGGGGCCCGGTCGAGCCGGATACCGCCGTGGTCGTAGCGGCGGACCGCGCGACCGTCGGCGTGACCGAGCTGGTCTTGGATGTCCTCCAGCGGTACGCCCGCGGTGCGCGCGAGGGTGGCGCAGGTGTGCCGTAGCACGTGCAGTCCCAGCCACGCGTCGACACCGATCCCGGGGCCGAACCGGCACAGCAGGCGCGCCACCGCGCCCCGCTCCGGACGAGGTGACGAACAGCGGCCGGCGGTCGCGCGCCCCGGCACGGCCGGCTCGCACCGGGAGCCGGCCGAGACGTACATCCGAGCGCTGTTGCAGGTACCGCTCGAGGCGCACCCATAGCGGGTCCGGGATCACGACCATCGAGTTCGACAGCGCCGGCCGGGTCACCGACACCGTCTTCTACGCCAAGGACATCGAACAGTGGCGGACCAAGACGGCCTACGACGGCGACCACGTCGACATGACCCCGCCCCGCGGTGGTACCCCCACCACCATCTACACCGACCTCGACGGCCGAACCACCCGAATGCTGGAGTACCGCGGTAACAACCCGACCGTCCCAGCCGACGAGACCATCTACGGTATTACCCGACCGGCCAGCAGAAGGAAGTCCAGGACGCCTCCGGCAACCTGTGGAGCTCAATATCTCGACCGGCAGGTCGACGAGGAGGAACGCCAACCGGGCCAGGTCGTAGCCGGCGTCGAAGACGACCAGCACATCGGGGTCGCCGTGGCGCCACTGCCCCGCCTGCACCAGACGTGCCAGCACCCCGCGGACCTGCACGGCGGTCACCTCTGCCACGTCATCGTCGGGTCCGAGCCGGACCGCGTCGAGCACCGCGGTCCAGGAGGTCCGGCCGGGTTCCAGCGCGGCTACGAAGGAATACGGCCAGCCCGGGATGAGCTGATCCTGATGACGGCCACGGCCGTGGACGTGGCAGAACAGCCGGTCCGGGCTGGTGACCGCGTCCGGACGCAGCCATGGGCTGACATCGACCGCCAGCATGAGCCGTCCTTCGCTCGAACGGGCAAGCGGCAGACCGGCCACAGCGGTCCGGAGCTGTTGCACCTCGATCCGGCCCTGGTTGAGGCCGTCATACATGGCGCCGTATCCACGCTGATGCTCCGGCGCCAGCGTCAGACCCACCAGGGTCTTGACCGGCGCATCGGTACACAGCAGCGCGTCAGTCAGCTCGAACAACGCGTCCGCCCGCCCCGTCAGACACCGGTAGAACTCCAGCCGGAACCTGCCCAACTCCCCGAACGCGTCCGCCACAGCAGCATCAGGCACACTGATCACAGAGACAGCCCTTGGTCATTGATCTTCTTCCCTCGACAAGAAGAAGGATCAACCAAGGGCTGTTTCCACGACCGACCGGGGTCACCACCGGACGCCGCAGGTTAAACAACAAGCTATATGAGAACTCCCGGGCCGCTGCCTGCCGTCGTGCCACGCGGCGGCCTCCCGTGCGGGCGCCACCCGCGCCGTCAGGCGTTGCGGCGCAGGCGGCGCAGCTGGAGCGCCGCGATCGGCACCACGAGCGCGAACAGCAGCACGGCGAGGGCTGCTCCCCGGCCGATGTTGTCGGCCCGGAAGGACTGGTTGTAGACCTCCAGGGCGAGCACGCTGCTCGTGAACTGTCCACCGGTCGACGTGCGGACGATGTCGAAGACCTTCAGGGTGGCGACGGTGATGGTCATGACCACCACCACGACGGTCGGGCGGATCGTGGGCATGGTCACCCACCAGAACATCTGCCGCGGGTCGGCCCCGTCGAGGCGGGCCGCCTCGGCGACATCGGACGGGATCCCCTTGATCGCGGCCGAGATGACCACCGCGGCGAAACCGGCCTGGATCCAGACCAGCATCACGATCATGTAGAACGTGTTGCCCGGCGAGTTGCTCAGGAACTGCTGCGGCTCGCCGCCCAGCGCGACGATCACCTGGTTGAGCAGGCCGATCTGCTCCTCCCCGGCGGCGCGGTAGGCGTAGATGAACTTCCAGATGATGGCCGCGCCGACGAACGAGATCGCCATCGGCAGGAAAATCAGCGAGTTGGCGATCCGTTCATGGCGGGCGTTGTCGACCAGCACCGCGTACACGATGCCGATCGCCGTGGACGCCAGCGGCACGCACACGACCCATAACAGCGTGTTGCGCAGCATGAGCAGCGTGTCAGGGTCGGTGAAGATCCAGATGTAGTTGTCCAGGGCGACGAACCGTTGGTCGGCCGCATCGAAGAACGACAGGTAGAGCGTTCGCAGCATCGGATACGCCAGGCCCAGGCACAGCAGCAGCAGCGCGGGGCCGAGGAAGACCGCGACGTGCCACCGCCGTGACCGGCGGCCGTGCGCCAGCACCGCGTCGAGCCGGTGCATGACCACGGCGAGGACCAGCAGGAAGACGAGCACGTACAGCAGGGCGGTCCCGACCTTGCGCAGCTCGCCGGTGAAGACGACGTCGAGCATGGTTGTCACCCGTCCTCGGATGGAATGTCGGCAGGCGTACTTGGATCCGTCGAGGGTAGGTGTTGGGCGTCGCCTGGGGACAGGTCCGTTCGGAGCGAACATCGACGAGTTCCGTACGTGGCCGCAGACCCGCCGCCGCCCTCTTCGATCGGGTTGAGCGTGTACGCCTCGTCGATGAACAGCACCCCGCCGAGCGCCTCCGTGAACTTCTGCGTCGTCTTCACCGCCGTCCCGCCGATGTGTTCCGCGACGAGGTCCGCCCGGGACGCCTCGACCAGCTGGCCGGAGGTGAGCACACCGAGCGCCGACAGGATCTGCCCGTA